>CAZJHC010000228.1:0-6071 GCA_964545645.1 uncultured Saprospiraceae bacterium | reverse complement strand
GCACAGGATACGGATTATAACTACCTCAATTTCCAGGCATTTTTCCGTAGCGATAGCCGTAAGGATTTTGCTTTCAGTTTAAGAACTTATTTAGGTCAGTACTTCAATGGATCTCGATATAACTTCGGAGGAAATACAACACTTAGATTTATCCCCAAGGGATTTGTATCGATAGATTATAATTACAATTTATTTGATATGCCTCATTTAGATGAGACTAAGAGCACATTTTTGATTGGACCAAGAATCGATTATACATTTACTAAAGAGGTGTTTTTTACCACCTTCTTACAATACAATACTCAATTACAAAATACCAATGTCAACTCAAGGTTGCAATGGAGATTTGCACCTGTATCTGATCTATTCTTGGTTTATACAGACAATTATTTTACTGGAAACTTAGATGATCCTGGAGATCGATTTGCATTTGATATCAAAAACAGATCTATAGTTCTCAAACTTACTTATTGGTTAAACAGTTAGTAGACAATTGAGAGATGATCGTCGATAAGTCGATCATGGATGATCTATAGGTCACAAATTTGGAAGCTGAATCAATACTATTATGAAAAAACTTATACTGCTTCTTTCGTTTTCTTTGTTTTCTATCTTGTTACAAGCCCAGTTCGGAGGGTTTGGAGGTGGTGGCGGACCCAAAATCAAAGGTAAAATAACCGGTGCCGTTATCGACTCTGTAAGCGGACAAGCTGTCTCATTTGCCACAATTAGCCTCAAGAGAGCTGGCAAGGAAAAAATTATCAACGGAACCCTGAGCGAAGAGAATGGAGAATTTTCCTTTGTAGATATCTCTCCTGGCAAATATGATATCGAAGTATCATTCTTAGGATATAATGTTAAACTTATAACGGGTATAGAGACTACCAAGAAAAAACCAGATTACAAAGTCCCCAATGTTCAATTGGTATCAACGGACTACTTACTCGATGAAGTACAAATCACAGAGAAGAGAGCTCTGTTTGAAAATAAGGTGGATCGAATAGTGTTCAATGCAGAAGATGACTCTTCTATCGCTGGTGGCGATGCCACCGATGTACTTCGTAAGGTCCCCAACCTTTCAGTAGACCTTGATGGTAATGTATCCATACGTGGATCACAGAATATTAGAATATTAATCAATGGTAAGCCCTCAGGTATGTTTTCAAGTAATGTTGCCGATGCATTGAAAATGTTTCCTGCGGATCAAATCAAAAAAGTAGAAGTAATAACCTCACCTGGAGCTAAATATGATGGAGAAGGGAGTGGCGGTATAATCAATATAGTCACTAAGAAAGCAAATGTTGAAGGAGTAGCAGGTACGATCAATGCATCTGGTGGCAATCTACAAAATAATGCCTTTGTGAATATTAATGCTGGGAAAGGACGATTTGGATCAACTGTTAATGGTTCAGTATTTTATTCGGTGCCTGTGGATGGAGAGTTGACTTTTGAACGTAATGAGTTCTCTAGTATGTCCAACACTACTTTGACACAATCAGGTATTACTAATACTAGTCGCCTTGGCTTTAATGGATCAGCCAGTGCGTTTTATGATTTCAATGCATACAATGCGGTTAATACGTCATTCAGCTTGAGAGGATTTGGTTTTGATACCGACGGTGTAACGTCTGGAAGCTTAGTCGATAATATTAGTTCAACGACCTTATCATCCTTTCAAAATGATAATGTTGGTGATAATCTGTTTAGCGGATTTGATTGGAATACCGATTATACACGGACATTTGAGGCTAATGATCAGCAAGAATTGGTCATCGCTTATCAATTATCCAAAAACGATCAGGATACAGATAACGATATCAACCGAGAGTTATCAGGTCTTTTTGGAGAAGGAGCATTTTTGCAGAATATATTTAACGATGGTGATAATTGGGAGAATACACTCCAGATAGATTATACGCAGCCTATAGCCGGAGGAAAGAAGTTAGAGGTGGGAGTCAAGACGATCATCAGAGACATTACTAGTGACGCTCTTGTCACTAATTTTGTCGATGGAGAGTCGATCATAGATCAGGCTCAGTCCAATTTGTTCAATTATGACCAAGATGTAGCGGCGGGATATGCTCAATTAAATTTTGCCATCGGCAAGTTGAATTTTATAACTGGAGTCCGGTATGAGAGAACGGCTATCGGAGGAAACTTTGCTGATGTTGACTTGGCGGGCCTTGCTTTTGAGAATGATTATGATAACTGGCTTCCAAGTTTTACTATAAGTCGAGGGTTCAAAAATTTTAGAAATCTTAAGTTCGCTTATAGTCGAAGGATACAGCGACCGAGTTTGTTTAATATAAATCCATTTGAAAACACCTCAGATCCTACCTCGGTGTCTACCGGTAATCCTTTACTCGATCCAGAGTTGACGGATCAATATGAATTATCATATAATTTGCGAGTATTAGGTTTTAATATTTTTGCATCGGGCTACTTTAAGAAGACAACGGATATTATTGAGCGTACCCTTGGAATCGATGATTTAGGACGATCGTTTAACTCATTTGATAACGTAGGAACCAACAACTCTTTTGGAATCAACATGTTTGTCAATAAAACCATTAACAAGCTCAATATTCGTTTTGGCGGAGATGTGTTTACTTATGATGCTACTGGTTTTGTTAATGGAGAAGCGCTTAGCAATAGTGCTTTGAACTATCAGATATTTACTAATGGAGAGTATAGTATAACAGGTACATTAAAGGCAGATTTTTTCGGATTTTTCAGATCTGACCAACCTACATTACAAGGTAGTACACCGAGTTTTTCAATATTTGGGATCGGCATACGCAAGGATATTAAGAAACTCAGTGTAGGGATCAGGATTATTGAACCGTTTAGTCAGGACAAGGCCTTTAATACCAGTCAGTCAGGAGAGACTTTCAGTCAGGTGTCTGGCTTTACTATTCCATTTAGATCTTTTGGGTTAAATCTGCGCTACAAGTTTGGTAAGGTAGACTTCAAAGAGCGCAAGAGTAAGATCAAGAATACTGACCAAAAAGGTGGAGGCGATCAAGGACAAGGAGGCCAAGGCGGCGGTGGTGGTATCGGTGCGTAAGCACTTTTGCCATTGCAAACGTTAGTACTGAGTAGGACTTTATATCGTTGTATACATAATAATTCCTTAGTTATGAAATATTTCTTCTTACTATTGGCTCTGATCATGACTGCAGTTGGTTGTGATGTAGATGATTGTGAACAAACAGTGAGATATGTAAAAGCCACCGGCATATATGCAGATCTTGAGTCTGTAAGAGTTGACGATTTAGTGGGAGCTCCTCGTGATATAGAATCCCCAGGCAAAATAAACGTTTCTTCAGAATTGTTGATTATAGGTGATCGAGGAACAGGAATACATATCATTAATAATACAGATCCTGAAAATCCACAACCCTTGCATTTTTTGGAAGTTCCAGGCAATCACCAGCTTTATGTAGATGGAGATTATATCTATGCGAATGCTTACTACGATATGATCAAGATAGACATCAGTGATATAAATAATATCAGAATAGTTGATCGTATTGAAGAAGTATTTACTATCAACCATCACAATTTTGAAAATCATGCTCTTATTGGCTTTGAGCGTACGGAGGTAGAAGAAACATTGTCGTGCGACAGAAGGATTGATGAGGGTCAAATTTTCTTTTTTGACGATTCAGGAGTTTTGTTAGAAGAGACAGCCATTCCTACATCATTTGTTAGCAATGGCACCACTGTAGGAACTGCTAATAGAATGGCCATTGTAGACAATGATTTATTCGTCATTAACCTTCGTGACATATATGCTTTTGATGTAAGTGGTGACAATCTTGATATACATCCCGTTTATGGCAATCAGAGCTACCTCGGGTGGAATATGGAGACCATTTATGCCCGAGGAGAGTTCTTATACACCGCATCTCAGACAGAGATGGCTGTTCATAGATTGACAGGTACTGAGATTATGACAATTGGTAGTTATTTTCATGCCACTGCTTGCGATCCAGTATTGCCGACCGATGAGGGGATAGCATATATCACTCTCAGGAGTGGGGATGAATGCCCTGGTGATGTCAATAGCTTGAGTGTAGTTGACATTAATAATTTTAATAATATTTTCTTGCTCCAAGAGATAGAAATGGAGAGTCCATTTGGCATGTACTTGGTCGATGACCGATTATTTGTTGGAGAGGGCGATAACGGACTGAGGATATTTGATGCAAGTCAGAGAGATGCTCTTACAGAGATTGATCATTTTTCTTCATTAGCCGCATTTGATGTTATAGGGCATCCTACAAGAGCAGATATATTACTCTTGGCCTCAGAATCAGGATTAGCACAGTACGAAATTGGTTCTCAAGGATTTGAAGAGCTCAGTCAGATATTGTTTTGATCAAAGTTGTGAGGTGTTGGTTGATTGGTCTGATCCTTACATGCTCTCTCGTGGTCATGGGCCAGGTGGTAGAGGCTCCACGTATTGTAGAACTTAAAGATGGAAGCAGATTGCTTGGCAGAGTGATTAGCGAGACTGAGTACGCCATTGAACTTGTCATAGCTACTGGAGATACGCTAGATATCAGTTATAAGTATATCAGCCAAGTAGGGACAAATAATGATATACGTATCAGGAAGATTAAGAAAAAGCTACCCAATGTTCACTTAGAAAAGTTAACGATATATAAGATTAGCTTAGGCCCAACCTTTAGTGATGATGGGGAAACAGGTTTTATAGCTTCTGCTGAAGCTTATAGACGTGTTAGCTCCAGGCTGCTAATAGGTGGTGGCGTTGGATATTCCAAATTAGTCTTGCCAGTCAACGGATATTTTTTATCTATGAACTATGTGCCTTTGTATGCTGTGTTTCAGTTGAATCTTTCTAATGCGAAGATTAGACCTTATATACAGTCTAATGTCGGCTATGGTATAGGATTGGAAAATAGCTCATTTCTCTTTCAAGCAAGTAATACTTACGAATCAGGGCTCTTCGGACAATTATCTATTGGAGTAGATATAGCTAATTCTAAGTCTTACAAGGCCAATGTCGCATTTACCACTTTGATACAAAGGACTAATGGCTTATTAGAAGGTTTAGATTGGAACACGAATCTGCCATTCACTTCTAATTATGAATCTACTATTATAAGGCCGGGTATTATAGTTGGAATTTCCTTTTAAATTCGTGAATTAATGAAGGTAGAGTTGCCTAACAAGATGGCGTCTCTTCGATTATAATTTCTTGGGTTGAACGATCAGAACACACTCAAAGGTTGAACTCAATAGATATATGCAGCACTAGCTCCATCTGCTCCAACTATAGCATAATCTCCTGATATAGATACACTCTGCCCAAATAAATTGCTTGACATGCCATCAGAAGCGGTTAATGTAGCTTGTTCGATCCAGGTGCTGCCAGAGCGATTAAAGATAAAGGCGGATCCGGCATTAGGAGTTCCTCCTCTAATGGCGCCTACTATAGCTTGATTTCCAGATATTGATACGCTATTCCCAAAAAAATCATTAGTGCCCGCATTAGAGGCGGTTAATATTGCTTGTTCTGCCCAATTGCTGCCTGATCGATTAAAGATGTAGGCGGAACCTGAGTCATTGCCATCATCATCGTTTTGGTAAGCTCCAACTATAACGTAGTCTCCAGATATAGATACGCTCCATCCAAAATTGTCACCCATGCCTGCATCGGAGGCGGATAGTTTTTGTTGTTCTGTCCAGGCACTAGCCGAGCGAGTAAAGATATAGGCGGTGCCAGAGTTGTCACTAACATGATTTCCGACATCAGAGCCATTAGCACCTATGATAGCGTAATCTCCTGATATAGATACACTATTCCCAAACCAATCTCCAATAGCTGCATCTGATGCGGATAGTTTTTGTTGTTCTGTCCAAGTATTGCCAGAGCGCATGAATACGTAAGCAGCGCCTCTTTGTCCATTTTCATACCAAGCTCCTATGATGGCATCATCTCCCGATATAGATACGCTATATCCAAATAAGTCGTCCGATGCGCCATCTGATGCGGATAGTTTTTGTTGTTCTGTCCAAGTGTTCCCAGAGCGAACGAATAT
>CAZJHC010000227.1:0-6083 GCA_964545645.1 uncultured Saprospiraceae bacterium | reverse complement strand
GATGAAATTATTTAATAACGGTCACTTTCATAGAGACATCTTCCTGAGGTCTGTCGCCACGATTAGTCGGTGTAGATGCAATAGCATCTATAACGTCTAAGCCTTCTATGACCTGACCAAAAACAGTATACTGTTGATCCAAAAACGGTGTGCCACCATCTCTTAAATAAAGATTTTTAACTCCTTCGGGATACTTGATTTCGTATCTCAATTCATTTTGTGTTAGCTGAGCTTCTGTCACTCCTTTGCCATCTACGATATAGAATTGTGAGCCGCTTGATTTTTTTTCTGGATTTATATTGTCTCCTTGACGAGCTGCTGCAAGAGCACCTTTAACGTGTGCAATATTAGGTTTTATCTCTGCATCAAGTGTATATCCCGGACCACCAGTGCCAAGCGATTGATTAGGTGCTGCACCACGGCTCTCTGGATCACCTCCTTGAAGCATAAATCCATTGATTACCCTGTGAAATAACAAACCATTATAATATCCTGACTCCGCAAGTTTGATAAAATTATCTCTATGCGCCGGCGTCTCATCAAACAGGTGAACCATCATGTTGCCAAACTCTGTCTCAATGAGCACTAAGCACTTCTCAGGTGCTCTTACCTCCACTCTTTTCTTGAGTTCTTTGACCTTAGTCCCTTTCAGCCCTTTGAGGGTGACATCATAGCTCCCAGACAAGAGGTAGTTATGACTTGCTATGCTATCAGATACCAACTCCTCGTCACCAAAATCCCACCAATACGTATCAAATCCTTCCGATTTATTTATGAACGTATAGCTTGTCGGGGCAGCATTATCTTCTGGTGCTTGAATTGCAAAATCCAAGGTTTTCTTGGAGCATGCGCTCATTAATACCACTGCAATACATGCTACAATTACTTTTCTCATCTCTATCATTAATTCAACATTTTAATCGTCATCTTCACATCAGACACCGGTCTATCTGCACCATCTCTTTGCACCTGGGCTATCTTATCAATTACTTCAAAACCATCGACCACCTGACCAAAAACCGTGTACTCCGCATCGAGATCTGGGCGCCCTCCTACACTTTTATATTTTTCGATCTGATCCTCATTATATTCTATGCCCTTTCGCTGAGCCCATTGATCGAGTAATTGCTCAGTCTGCTGCTGTCCTTGAATAATGTAAAACTGAGACCCACTTGATCTTTTTTCAGGATTAGAAGCTCCACCCGTACGTGCTGCAGCAAGGGTTCCTCTAAAGTGAGGTGCACCTATCTCGGCGTCTATAGTATATCCTGGTCCACCAGTTCCTAAGCGCTGTCCAGGTGCAGCATTCTTACTATTAGGATCACCACCCTGAATCATAAAGGTAGGTATGACTCTATGGAACAATAAATCATCATAATAACCAGCCTTAACATGTTTTATAAAGTTGGCTTTATGTATAGGTGTGCTATTGTACAGTTCAACGGTCATGTTGCCAAACTCTGTCTTAATAACTGCCTTTTTCACTGAATCCCCACCACAGCCCATAAGCATCATTACCAGCAGCGAGAGCAATCCATATTTTAGTACTCCTTTCATAATGTTTAGTTTTCGACGTAAGACTTGAAATATTGTATCACTAAATTTTTTAAAAAGTTTTCCTGAGCATTGACTCCTTCAACAGGCAGGACTCGTACCTGCTTATAATGCGGCCAACCATCTTCATCTTGACCGACAAAATCAAAATAGCCATCTAAACTCAGCAGATGACATGTCGCTACATGCATCAAGTCTTGTTTTTCCTCCTTTGTAAGATTTTTCTTCAGAAGATTAACCTCCTGAATGCCGATCAAATACAACACGGAGTTGAGGTCAGGCAACTCACTTCGATCAAATCTGTCTTTGATAAAGTGTCTGATCTTAAGCCACTCAAAGTCTAGTTTCCATTCCTCCATAACAAGACTACAAATATAATCGATTGATTATTCATATCTAACCTGAGCACTCACACGGCTTGCTCGAGCAGCAGCAGGAATCGACGCTAAATATCCAAGGACTAATACAGTCAACAAAACTACCACCACGTCAAAAAATCTCATCTCAATTGGATAACTGGCAATTGCAAATCCTTCTGGCACACCTATTAAATCAAACTGCTTCTGCAAAACATAAAAGAGTGCCGCACCAAAGAACCCAATCAAAAATCCAAAAACACTAATCAATAACCCTTCGAAATAAAATATACGCCTCACAAATGACTTCTGACTTCCAAAAGATTGCAAGACACTAATGTCCTTCTTCTTTTCTAACACGATCATCCATAGGCATCCGATTACATTGAAGGTGATCAATATCAACACGAATCCTAAGATCAGATAAGAGGTCCATTTCTCCACCCTCATAATCCTAAGATTAGATTTATCTTGATCATAGCGATTAAGCACTTCGAAGTCCTCTCCTACAAGCTTACGGATCACCTTAACGACTGCAGACTCATTGGCTCCAGCAGTCATTTTTATTTCGATCGCAGATAGTTGGTCATACAGATCCAGCAAGGCGCTTACCACTTCATAGGATGTGATGACGTACTGATTGTCTCGATCATTCTTAATGGAAAAGACCCCACGACCCAGTAAGGGTCGAGATTTAAAATCCTTATCAAAAATTTTCTTGTTGCGCTTGGGCACATGTGCCATGATTGGAGTGAACGGATTATCAAGAGATACATTAAGCTTATTGCTGACTCCCTGGCCTAATACAGCATGGCTACCATATTTTGATGTGCTAAAGTCTAACTCGCCGCCAACCATCGATGCTTGCAAGCCAATCACATCATTGTGATACTCGTCGACGCCCTTGATGATGCCTACATGTTGCTTGTCTCCATACTCTAGCAGGACAACCTCCTCTAGCGTCTGCGTAAAAACTCCCACTCCTTCAATTTCTGAGAGTTTAGAGATCCAATCTTCATCGTTGTAAAAGAACTTACCCTTAGCTGAAATAATTTTTATATCAGGATTGAACGTATCCAGATAGCTCTTAGTGACTTGTTCAAAACCATTGAGCACAGACATAATAATGATGAGTGCCGCCGTACCGATGGCTATACCTAAGACAGAAATACCCGTAATTATGTTAATGGCATTAGTGGATTTCTTGCCAAACAGATATCTATAGGCTATGCTGAGCGATAAAGGCATATAAAGATTAAGCCTCCAAGTTATCACATCTTTAAAGAGATGAAAGTCCTAAGTCTCGATTCTCTTCTGGAATAAGCGCTTTATAAATGATGGATTGAATTTTGGGCCTGTAGTTATTCTTACCCAACTTGTTATTTTTCATTGTAGGATATGTCCTATTGGATAGGAATATATATATGATATCATTGTCAGGATCCGCAAAAGCTGCTGTGCCCGTAAATCCCAGATGCCCAAAACTGTTGCGACTGGCATACTCTGACATATTTTCAGTCTTATCTGGATTAAGTTCTTTTAGATCGAAGCCTAGTCCACGCCTTGAGCTCGCCCAATGACGGCGAGTATATCGCTCTACAGTGGCTGGCTTTAGGTAATTGTATCCTCCATAATATCCCTTATTTAAGAGCATTTGCATCAAGATGGCGAGATCCTGAGAGTTGGAAAATAAGCCCGCATGACCACTGACCCCATTGAGCATAGCTGCACCCATGTCATGCACGGTACCATGGATTTTAGTCATCCTGAAGTAGTTGTCCTGCTCTGTTGGCGGAATTCTTTTCTTATCAAATTTTTCTAACGGGTTAAAGGTTGTTGTGCGTAATCCTAGGCGATCATAGAAATTTTTCTGCGCATATGTATCTACTTGGTGACTCGTCAGGTTTTCGACCGTTCGATTACTGATATAAAATGCCAGATCGCTGTATCTATAGTCACTGCTTTCTCGGAGGTCAGATTGAAATATCTGATGGTATATACTATCCTGGTAGTCCGCTCTTAGATATAGACCTGGCGTTACAAAATGCGGAAATGATTCGGTCTGTTCTTTACCGTAATAATCTTGAGATGGCCTCTTTGCGCCAACTTCTGTAAGGGTGTTCTTATAAAATGGAATCCAACTAATAAGCCTTCCCCTATGGGCCAAAATATCAGCGTATTTGATATCCGCTTTATTACTTTCTTGTTCTTCGGGGATGTGTTTTTTTATAGGATCATCTACATCAAATAGATTTTTATCATCTAGGTGCATCAGAGACAAGGTTGTAGCCATAACCTTAGTCACAGACGCAAGGTCATACACATCGGTGTTTTTGACAGGTCGTTGTTTACTATAGGTATGATACCCAAAGGACTTTTGATATACAATTCGATTATCCTTAGCCACAAGCACTTGACAGCCTGGAGCGGCTTTCTCTTTAATCATCTCATCTACCAGAGCGGCTATCTGGCTTAAGGTATCTGAGTCCATACCTACTCGCTCTGGTGTGCTGTAACCTATTCGTTTTAGCGAAGGAACGTTCTGTCCTATCCCAACTGAATACTTTTCAGAGGCGGTCACAGGAAGTTGACCACTGATGGTAGTTACTCCAAAAAGTCCTTGAGCCGCTACTTCATGCGTCAGATCATTATCTTCATATGCCACCAATACCGTTGGGACATCTTCAAACCATTTTAGCGCATATGGTGTCCCGAAAAGTACATATATCACTTCAGTTCGCTTAGATAGATCATTAATGAAAGTGATCTCGGCTTCAGTGAATCCATAGTTATTGCGTGCATACCAACTCATATCATGACTACTGATGACAACCCGATCATAGCCTGATAGCTTTTCTAATGCATTCTGATATTCAGAGGATAAAGCATCCTTGGCAATGTTATAATGATCTATATCTACATATGACTCCAACCTCTTCTGAAAAGCATTTAACTCCTTAGCACCTAATGCAATGCTGGCAAAACCGTGTTTCTTTAGGTCTCGGATCGGTAGGACGTCCTTATCGTTATTAGCAAGGGTCAAGGCTTGCTCATAAATTTCTGTTTTAATATGTACAGCCTCATCACTATTGATCTCTTCATAGATATTAGTACCATTCGTCCAAGAGCTCTTACCTGGCAGATCCAGTATTTCTTTGGTTCTTAGTATTCGGGATACGCTCTGATCAAGGCGCTCCATAGAGATCGTACCATTATTAACGGCATCCAATACCTGCTTATATCCTTGAGCAATGTCTTCGGGTAAGAGTATGACATCGTTGCCTGCGAGAAACGCTTCTAAGTCAGCTACACCTGGATCAAAATGTTTTGTAACCCCCTTCATCTCCATAGCATCGGTGTATACTATACCGTCAAATCCCAACTCCTTGCGCAAGACATCAACTATAGTCGGACCAGATAAAGTCGTCGGTCTATTCTCTCGATCATCCAGAGCGGGCACATTGAGATGAGCAACCATCACAGATGTTGCTCCTTGCTTAACCAACTGTTGAAAAGGGTATAACTCTATGCTGTCGAGACGCGCTCTATTGTGCGGTATGATTGGCAAATCCTTATGTGAATCTACATCAGTATCACCATGACCAGGAAAATGCTTTAGACAAGACATCACATCTACATCTTGCATGCCCCTCATATATGAGTACGCCTTGGCGGTAACGTTATCACGATCCTCGCCAAATGATCTCATGTTGATCACAGGATTATTAGGATTGTTGTTGATATCTACATCAGGGGCGAAGTTTACATTAATCCCTAACAGTTTGCACTGACGGCCTATTTCTCGACCCATCCTATACACCAGTTGATTGTCCCGAATGGCACCTATGGTTATCTGTCTTGGAAAGCTAATGGCCTGATCCGGAAATCTCATGCCCAATCCCCACTCTCCATCAATCGCAATCAGCAAAGGACGGTCGGATAGTTTTTGATATTCCGTGACGAGCTTGGTTTGTCTCAGTGGGTCTCCTTGAAAAAAACAAATCCCTCCTACATGATAGTTCTTTATCTGGGACTTGACAAAGGCTATATGTTCAGGATCATCCTTGGAAAAGGCTCTGATCATAAACAGCTGCCCTACTTTCTCCTCTATAGTCATTTGTGACATGACTTCTTGAGTCCAATCTTTAACTAAGCCATCATCCTGCGCATCTG
>CAZJHC010000226.1:0-6109 GCA_964545645.1 uncultured Saprospiraceae bacterium | reverse complement strand
GCATCGTACAGATAAGCCAAGCCAGGCTTGTAATTAGTCTGCGTATCAAATATTTCTTGTCTTTTATAGTACTTGATGGCTTTATCATAATCACCGTTTTTAGCATAGAGGTTCGCTAAGTTGTGCAAGACGTCTGCTTGGCCAGCAAGGTTGTTTTGAGATTCATATATGGCCAACGCTTCTTTAAAATAATTGATAGCTTCCTCCTCTCTACCGATATTTTTTAGATCTACAGCAATGGCATTTTTTGTCATAGCGAGACTCTTAATATCGTTGATCATTGAGAAATGATCTAATGCGACAAAATAATGTGATTGTGCTTGCTCATAGTATCCGAGCTGGCCGTAAGATGCTCCTAATTGATAATTAGAATTAGCAATATTAAATGTGTCTTTTAGTTCATAATAAATCTTATTCGACTGTTCCAGGTTTTTAATCCCTACTCTGAAGTTGCCAGCAAATCTTTCTACACAGCCTCTTTGGTAATAGATATTAGCCTTGAATCGGTCATTGTCCATTTCTTCAGATAGGATATCAGCTTTGTCAAGGAATTGTGATGCGACCTTATAATTAAGTTTATTATGCCATACTATTGTAGAAAGTATTTTGCCTTTGACTACTAAATCTTGGGTTTCGGCCAGCAAACCCGTTAGACTGTCTTGATAGGTACTTTGTGAGTGACTCTGATAAAACAGAACAAGTAATAGAAGTGAAAAGTAGATTTTTAGCACCTAGCTAATATGATACTTATGCCTAATAAGATTAGGGCAGAAGGATAAAAAAATCAAGGATTTTTATGATATGAAGCAATAGCCATACTTTTGACGAAATTTCGTTAATGTTTATCTAATAGATGCTTTATCTGTTCTTTTACAATTTACTTTGCGAGATTCGAATCAAATTAATAACTAAATAGCATAAAATGAGTAAGATATTTTGCTTGGCCCTTACATTCTTGGGCTTGGTCACCTTGTACTCACAAAGCGGCCAAATAGAGTTTGTCGAGTATGATCTCGACAATGGTCTGCATGTGATATTGCACCAAGATAATGCAACTCCGATAGTTGCGGTATCGGTCATGTATCATGTTGGCTCTAAGAATGAAAACCCTGACCGCACTGGATTTGCGCATTTTTTTGAACACCTGCTCTTCGAAGGATCTGAGAATATCGAAAGAGGAGAGTTCTTCAAATACATCGAAGATGCTGGCGGTTCTAACAATGCCAATACCTGGTACGACCGCACGTATTATTACGAACTGTTACCTTCCAATCAATTGGAGCTAGGTCTCTGGCTAGAGTCTGAGCGTATGTTGCATGCCAAGGTAGATCAGGTCGGTATTGAAACTCAAAGAGAAGTAGTCAAAGAAGAAAGAAGGTTAAGAGTTGATAATCCACCGTATTCGTTGCTCAAATTTTTGGAACAGATCAATAGTAGATTGTTCAAGGAGCATCCTTATGGTTGGTCGGTGATTGGCTCTATGGATCACCTTGATGCAGCACAAGAAGAAGATTATATCCAGTTCTATAATGACTTTTACACACCTAATAATGCTGTCTTGTCGATAGCTGGAGATATAGATATAGCTACCACGAAGGTGCTTATTGAGAAGTATTTTAAAGATATTCCTATTAAGAACCCAGAAATCTTCAGACCTGAGATCATGGAGCCACCTCTGAGTCAAGAAATGATCGATACAACTTATGGCAATATCCAGATTCCTGCGGTGATCATGGGCTATAGGATCCCAGCACAAGGGACTAAAGATTTTTATGCTGTTAGCATGCTTAATACACTAATGTCTGGTGGAGAGAGTTCGCGACTCAATAAGTCTCTCAGGGATGAACAACAACTGGTCCTGCAGGTAGGAAGTTTTCCCTTGGAATTAGAAGATCCGGGAGTAGCTATAATTTTTGCCTTGCCTAATATTGGTGTTGAGGTAGCAACCTTGCAAGAAGCGCTTGATGCCGAATATGAAAAAGCTCAAAATGAAATTATAAATGAACGAGAGTTCCAAAAGCTGCGCAATCAAATAGAGAGTAGCTTTATTACCGGTAATTCTCGAATAGCAGGTATCGCAGAGAGTTTGGCCAATTATCATATGTACTATGGCAATACCAACCTAATAAACACTGAGCTTGAAAGATACATGGAAGTTACTCGTGAGGATATCCAGCGAGTTGCTAAAGAATATTTTAGAGTAGATAATAGAGCCGTGCTTAATTATTTGCCAGAACCAGTTAAACCATAAGAGTCATGAATAATATGATACACTATATAGGATTACTATTACTCGCATTGATAGTAGCTCAATGTACTCCTAAAACTGCTGAAGTAATGGACGCAGCAGAGCCTATGACTGAAGAAGTAGTGGAAGTAATGGACTTCCGAAGCAAACCGCCTATGGCCGGCCCAGCTCCTAAAATTAATATAGGACGGGCTACTGATTTTATGTTGGATAATGGTCTCCAAGTCATCGTTGTCGAAAACCATAAGATACCATCTGTTTCCTTTCAGATCACACTCAAAAATGATCAAATAAGAGAGTATGACAAGGTCGGATATGTATCTATGGCAGGAGACCTCATGGGACGAGGAACCACCACCAAGAGTAAAGCTGAAATTGATGAGGCAGTAGATTTTATAGGAGCTAATCTGAGCACTTCTGGTAGCGGAATGTTTGCAAGTTCGCTTACTAAACATATGCCTGAGCTTTTAGGGCTGATGACAGATGTACTGTATAATCCATCGATGCCCGCTGAGGAATTAGAAAAGATCAAAACTCAAACATTATCGGGATTGGAAGCAGGTAAAACAAACCCTGATGCAATCTCTGCCAATCTCAGAAGCAAGATAATGTATGGCGGTGATCATCCATATGGCGAGATTCAAAAGCCTGAAAATGTAGAGGCAATAGATATCGAAACATGTAAGGCATATGTTGAAGATTTTTTCGTTCCTAACAATGCATACTTGGTAATTGTAGGAGATGTAACTGTTGATCAAGCAAGGGATCTCTCTGAAAAATATTTTGGAAGTTGGGAGCGCAAGGCATTTAAGCCCGTAAGAAACAAAAAAGTAGCTGAGACAAGCGATACTCAGGTCAAGTTTGCTCAAAAGGATGGTGCAGTACAAAGCGTAGTCAATGTCAATTATCCTATAGAACTTAAACCAGGAGCTCCTGATGTGATTCCTGCCAGAGTAATGAATACTATATTAGGAGGGTCTGCAACAGGTAGATTATTTCTTAATCTCAGAGAAGATAAGGCGTATACATATGGTGCATATTCCAGTGTTGGTCCTGATAGATTAAAAGGATCGTTTAACGCTCAGGCGAGTGTAAGAAATGAAGTAACTGATAGCTCGATTACTGAAATCTTATATGAGCTTGAAAGAATTAGAACAGAACCTGTAGATGAAGAAGTGCTACAGAACACCAAAAATTATATGACTGGTAGCTTTGCACGAGCCTTAGAGTCTCCTCAGACGATTGCAAGTTTTGCTCTGAGCATCTTTAGAAATAACTTGCCTCAAGATTATTATGAAACTTATCTCGAAAAACTCAATGCAGTTACTGTCCAAGATATACAATCAATGGCTCAAAAATATTTAAGGCCAGAGGCAGCGTATATTTTTGTGGTAGGCAGTAAAGATGATGTAGCTGAGAGTCTGACTAAGTTTGATGCGGATGGCAAAGTGGATTTTTATGATCCTTTTGGGGACCCAGTAGTAATTGATAAGACAGAGATACCTGATGATCTGACGGGGACGCAAATAGTCGAAGATTATATCAATGCGATAGGAGGACAAGAGAAGTTGACCAATTTGAATAATATGACCACCGTCATGAAAATGTCAATGATGGGACAAGAGATGACTATAACGAATATCTATGCTGACGGCAAGTCTAAATCGAGTGTGGGTAATAGTCAAATGACTTTCCAAGAGCAAGTATATGATGGCGAGAAGGTACAAATGTCCCAAATGGGTAATAAGCAGATCATAACTGAAGGGCCTCAATTTGAAGCTGCCAAAGAGCAGAGTACTGTTAATGCACAGATGAATTATCTCACTAATGGAAGTACCATTGAAATTAAGGGTACAGAGACGATAGATGGGACATCCTGTTATAAGCTGATGGTAATGAAACCAACAGGCTCTAAGGTTACTGAGTATTACTCTGTGGAGAGCAGTTTGTTGGTTCGTACCATCGGGACAGCACCAGGCCCCGGCGGAGAGGAGATCAGCATTACTACGGATTTAATGGAGTACAAAGACTATGATGGGATATTATGGCCTTCAGTGATCGTTACAGCAGGTGTTACGCCTACTCCTATGGAAATGAAGGTCGAGTCTATTGAGATAAACAGTGATATAGACATGACTATGTTTGATATAAAGTAGTCCGCTGAATTACAATATTTTATAGAGGACTTTGATGCAAATTAAAGTCCTCTTTCTATATTCACATCAGCCAAAAAATGCGGAAGTCTGAATTCCAAATTTACTTATGGCTAAAAACCATCGATGATGAGAGGATTATTCGTAGCTATTTTAACCATATGCATTGCATTTGCCTTACAGGCAGATCCTGATAAGCCGAAAAAGCCATATAAACCCAAAGCTTGTGATCCATACTATTGTAGTGACTACGATTGGGATCATGAGTTAAAGCGCTTTGATCCTCAAACCATCAGATGGCCGCTGCACTATACCAGTGAAAACAGGAAAGATATCATAGATGGTGGTTCCGAATATATTGACGTGGTCTTCATAGATCATGATGATACCATCCGACGGCTATCGTTAAGTCACTTTAGGTATACCCCTTATTGCCCAGATCCGCAGTTCCTCAAAGACGGTATTGATATGGATCCATCGTTCGTCTGTCAAGAATATGCACAAACCGAGCCGACTTGGGAGGTGACTGGATGTAGCCTCGTAGGAGCGAGTGTTGAAGATCAATTGCTAACAGTAGATGGTGGCTGTGCAAAGAAAGTCAGAAAATGGACCGTTATAGATTGGTGCACCTGGGTGCCTAATGGGAATGTTAATGCTGAACGCAACCGTGATGATTATGTCCTTGTCAAGAACCTGGTGGATGATACTGCTTATTTTGGATTTGGGGATGGATATCGTCATCAACTACAGAAAGACGGCTATTATACATTTACGCAGGTTATCAAGATTATTGATGACGTAGCTCCAGAGTTAGTCTACTGTGAGGACGTTACATTTGATTTAGGTGGCGATTGTGAAGGAGAGGTTTATCTTACCAACAAAGGCATAGACAATGGTGAGTGCTCAGGCGATAAGATAAATGTCTCTGTCGAAGTATATGATGAAAAAGCAAAATTGCTCTTTAATGAATGGTTCTCAGCTACAAGAGATAAGGAGTTCAGTAAGTCCATAGGTGTTTTACCTATCGGAGAGTACTATGTTTACTATTTGATTAAAGACGCTTGCGGCAACTTCAATCATTGTAATCATAAACTCATTGTAACTGATTTGGCCAGCCCACCAGTACTGTGCATAGAGTCTTTAAGTACGTCTATCAGTGATAGCGAGGGTATGACCATATGGGCTCAAGATTTTATCTTAAAAACAGAGCAAGGCTGTAGAGATGGAGAGTTGTCGTATTCTTTCTTTTCGGATAGCGTAGCCAATAGTATGACTTTTACTTGTGATTCAGGTCTTGGATTTCAGGACTTGACAGTATATGTTACAGATGATTATGGGAACCAATCGACCTGCGGAGTGGAGCTATTTCTAACGGATAACTATAATTGTGACCCTAACAATATGTCATTTGGAGGAATGATTTTTAATAGATTTAATGATCCGATATCCGAGGCAATGATAGGTGTTGCCTCTACTGATGAGATGATGTCTTCGGCGTTGTCTAATGACTTAGGGAGATTTTATCTCACAGGTGTGCCATTAAACAAATCACAATATACCCTAGATGCAGATGTCGGAGATGATGCTAAAGATGGTCTCGATGCATTTGATTTAATTGCCTTATCCAGGCATATTTATAGTTCAGACCAGTTTGATGATGTATTGGAGTATGCCGCAGCAGACATTAATAATGATGCAAGTATTGATA
>CAZJHC010000225.1:0-6142 GCA_964545645.1 uncultured Saprospiraceae bacterium | reverse complement strand
GTTGATCACCTGCTACAATTGGAGCGTAGTATTTGAATTTCTGTTCACCATGCAGTACTCTTCCTAATGGCACACCCATTTCTTTCATATAGCTGAAAGGATCTGGATTGGCGAGATTGAGGGAAAAGCCAAATGTAAGTGGTGCAGGCAGTTCTTTGTATCCATTTTTCTGAGCTTCAGTAGGATCTGTATACACCGTATTCTTTTCTCCAACGGCTTTTGCAAAAAAGGACAATTGACCTGCTTCCACTTCAGTCTTGAGTGGTGCGAAAGAATGTCCTATCCATTTTTTATCGATCATGTGTTCTATTTAATTGAGCGTATTCATTTTTACTTAGTCAATGCTTCTTTCTTTTCCTTCCAAGGTATTGCATTATCCAATCATCTTTTGTTCGAGTTGTTTCTTTATAATGGCCACTGAAAAATTCAACAGTAATGAAAAACAAGAGAGTTGTAATCACAACATATTTTCCAGTATTAGGGTTGCTTAGTAATTCTTCGATCATAATTAGAAAATTTAGAATTCTAATTCATTAATTGTTATGTCCATACATAGTCACCACACATGCTCCGCCTAATCCAACATTATGTTGAAGTCCAATTCGAGCTCCTTCAACTTGTCGGCTTCCGGCATGACCTCTAAGGTGCCACACCAGTTCTGCACATTGTGCTAGGCCAGTAGCACCAAGAGGATGTCCCTTAGAAAGTAATCCTCCTGATGGGTTCGTGACGACTGTTCCACCGTATGTATTCTGGTCATCCATGACAAATTTTTCAGCCTCACCAATACTACATAAACCGAGTGCTTCATAGCTAATGACTTCGTTAGTTGTAAAGCAATCATGCATCTCCACGACATCAACATCGTCTGGGCCTATGCCAGCCTGTTCAAATACTTGATCTGCGGCGTTCTTGGACATGTCATATCCCACCATCTTCATCATTGAGTATTCTGAAAAAGTAGATGGGACATCAGTGGTCATAGCCTGACCTTTTATAATTATCTCGGTACTTATGCTGTGTTTTTTGGCGAACGCTTCTGAACAAACGATGGCAGCGGCTCCTCCACAAGTCGGTGGGCAACACTGTAGTCGAGTGAGATTCAAAAACATCTTTGGAGATAATAGTACATCATCTACGCTAAGCTCTTTTCTAAAAATAGCTCGTTCATTATGAGCTGCATGTTTACTAGCCTTCACCCTTACTTTTGCAAACACTTCATCACTTGCTCCATACTTTTCCTGATATTCGTAACCCGCAGCTCCAAACACTCTTAGTGCCAGCGGTACTTTGTCAGCTCCTTCACAAGCATTGTTGGCTAATGCTAAATGCTTATCGAGCGGAGTAGGTCTATCGTTATAAGCTGTACCTAAGGCACCGGGTGCCATCTGCTCAAACCCCAAAGCAAGCGCACATTCGACAACACCGCTTTGCACTGCTTGTCGTGCTAAGAACAAAGCCGTTGAGCCCGTAGAACAATTGTTATTCACATTAACAATTGGGATTCCGGTCATACCTGCCTCATAAAGTACTGCTTGACCTGCAGTTGAGTCACCATATACCCATCCCACATAAGCTTGTTGCACTAGGTTATAAGTGATGCCTGCATCCTTTAGTGCCGCTTGAAGTGCTTCCTTTCCAAACTCGACATATGACTTCTCTGCCTTGGGGGATAAGAATGATGTCATTCCGACGCCTGCTATTATTACTTTGTTATTCATAGTTGCAAATATTGAATTACATGCATTCCCAATTTATGAAAATAATGACACTGTGTCACTTTTATCAAAAAGAATATTTGCGCAAGCGATAAAAAATAGCTTAGTTAGTACATCATGAGTAAGCGAGACGCCAATAAGAGAAGAAATGAACAGGAGATATTGGCTACAGCAATAAGGCTATTTATATCAAAGGGTGCGGAAGAAACAACGATAGGAGACATTGTTGCTTCTACCAGTCTCGCCAGAGGCACTTTCTACAACTATTTTAAAGACAAGAAAGAGATCTGGGATAAGATTATCACGGATTTGATAGACAATTTAAATCAAAAGGCATTTCGTAAACGTGCCGAATCGACAACGATACATGATTTTATCTATGACTCCTTTTTAGAACCTCTGTCAGTCTTTGATAAACCACCATATAGAGAGTTGATAGCCAAGAATCCATCTGCATTTAGAGACGCTTTTTTTAAAAACGAAGAAATTGGCGTAATCATTTCAATTTTTGAAAGAGATATGCGAGCAAGCTCCCTGTTCAAAAATCTGCCGGACTACTTTTATAAAATGACGGCTTACTCGATGGTGGGCTCTTGCTTGGAGATATTGATTCAATCACAATCCAATCGTGATAACTTCACCATAAAGCAGATCACTGAGTATATCACTTTGATTTTTGAGAAAAGTCTGGAGTCGGTACAACTCAAGTCTTCTCATGATGTTGCAGGTACGAAATCATGAAAGGAATAAAGCTGAAAAAGACACTTAAGGTAATTGGAAAGGGTTTAAGTCTACTTGCGAAAGGTATAGGTTTCTTATTGTTGGCGATTATAGGTTTTAGCTTACTATTATGGTTTGTTTGGAGGCCAATTAAAATAGCGCAATACAAACCCGTTTTCCCAGAGCATATAGAGCAAAAAGGAGACTACTTGGCATCTATATCCAGCAAGACAGCCGATCATCCTAACATCATTGTTCTGGCCACGCAAGTATAAATCAGTAAGAAAAGGATTAATAAGATCATGAGGCGTAGTATTGCTCGGTAGTATTCTGTTAGCCATGTACACCTATTGGCCTAGAGTATATGATAAAAAGTAAGTTGTCGAAGTTATGCAAAGCATCCCATATCCCTACATAGCCAGGCTTTTTACGCATGTCCTCATCTCAGATATTAGGTGCGTTGGGGCTCTTCCATTGAAACGGAGGAACTGCATCCATCCAGTTTGTCCCATCTGACACGCCCCATAAGGTTACTCCTTTGCAAGCTGGATCATCTAAGCAAATGCGCAAGCCCAATAAATGTGTCGTAATAAATAGAAGTCATGATCCTTGTTTTGCCAACTCGATTATTCAACCTTCTTTTGCATTACAATAATCTATTATGAGCCATCCATCCGAGATAGAGATCAGTGGTTATAAGCACGTCATTTACAAAGGAGACCAATATCTAGAGCAAGAGCTTGTAGTTCGAAGCCAAGCATATTATGAGTGGTTGGATAGAAGGAGATCAGTTAGAGAGTTTACGGACAAGCCTGTTGCTAAAGAAGTGATAGATAATATCATTCTTGCAGCAGGTACAGCGCCATCAGGAGCGCACAAACAACCATGGACATTCTGTGCCATTTCTAATCCAGCACTTAAAAGTGAAATCCGCACAGCTGCAGAAGCAGAAGAGAAAGAAAGTTATGAGCATAGGATGAGTGAACGCTGGAAAGAAGATCTCAAGCCATTAGGAACGGATATGCATAAGCCGTTCTTAGAGATAGCACCTTGGTTGATCATTGTATTCAAAAAAGTCTATGAGCTTGATGAAGCGGGAAAGAAGTACAACAACTATTATGTCAATGAATCAGTTGGCATCGCTTGTGGGATGTTGATATCTGCCATACACAATGCTGGCTTAGTCACACTGACACATACACCAAGCCCAATGAACTTTCTCGCCAAGATCTTAGAAAGACCTGCCTATGAACGCGCTTTCCTACTACTACCTGTTGGTTATCCTAAGGTGCCTGCATATGTGCCAGATATCGAGCGGAGAGGGATTGATGAGGTAGCGGTGTTTTATGAGTGATGTATGTGTCTGACTGTTTATGATCAATGATTTTTGTAGACCGTAATACGTTTTTTATCTAAAACCTATGTCCTACTGATAGAACAAGAGTACTTTCAAGTATTCTTAATCAATGCCTTACTCACACCTGAATATCTAAGCTATGCGTTATCCACTCTTTTCTATTAAGACTTTATGTATTGTCTTTTTTCTGTATTCCTACACATTCATTCATGGTCAAACCATTCAACAAGACGTAGACCGCTTGCTCAGTAGCCACCACCCAGCAGATGGCCCTGGAGCTACAGCAATAATAACCAAAGGTGGAGAAACCATCTATCGCAACGCATTTGGAAAGGCCAACTTAGAATTGGATGTGGATATGAGACCAGAACATGTATTTGAGATTGGTTCCATCACTAAGCAATTTACGGCAGTGAGCATCTTAATGTTAGTAGAGCAGGGGCAGTTGTCACTTACAGATGAGATCACAAAGTTCCTTCCCGACTATCCGACGCATGGGCATAAGATAACTGTGCATCACTTACTAAATCATACCTCTGGCATCAAGAGCTATACATCGATCCCCAGTTTTATAGAGAATGCAAGAAAGGATATGACACCAAAGGAGTTGATTGATTCTTTTAAGGATGAACCTATTGATTTTGCCCCTGGAGACAAGTATGAGTACAACAACTCAGCTTATATCATATTGGGATATATCATCGAAGAAGTAACAGGTGAAACTTACGAAGATTATGTAGAAGAAAAACTCTTCAAACCTGCAGGTATGACCAACTCGAGGTATGGACATAAAAACGAAATTATAAAAAACAGAGCAACTGGATACCAACCGTCATCCGGAGGGTACGAGATAGCCCAATACCTAAGTATGACGTTGCCATATGCGGCTGGATCCTTGATGTCCACTGTGGACGACCTATCTAAATGGCAAGTTGCTATGAACAATAACATCTTCATAACTGAATCTTCCAAACAGATGGCATGGGATAATTATACGCTTAATGATGGCTCAAAAATAGGTTATGGTTATGGCTGGGGCCCTGGAAAGATCAATGGCACGACAAGTGTAGAACATGGCGGAGGCATATTTGGCTATGAGACGATGGGCATCTATGTGCCTGAAGAAGATCTTTATGTGGCATTGCTAACTAACAGCAATGGAAGTAGTCCAACTGATCATGCGATCAAGATGGCGGCTATTGCTTTAGGAAAGCCGTATCCAGAACTTTCTGATAAAGTATCCCTTGAAGCCGCACAATTAGAAAAATGGACAGGAGCTTATGAGTTTGAAGATGGAATAGTAAGATTTATAACTTTGGATGGTGATCAATTGAAGAGCCAAAGAAAGTCATCTCAGATATTCAATATTTATCCATCATCTCCTTCCTCATTCTTTTTTGAAGATGGGATGATTTCATATGATTTTTCAGAAGACGCTCAAGGCAAATACGTCTCTATGAAGACGAGGGTGAAAACCATAAGAGGCCAACTGACGGATATAGAAATGCCAGCGCCAAGGAAGGAAATCACATTGCCTGAGGACAAACTGAAAGAATATATTGGCAAGTATGAGCTTGCTCCTGGTTTTATAATTGATGTAACTGTTAAGGAAGGTAAAATATACGGCCAACCAACAGGACAGCCGCAGGTCGAGTTATTTGCTGAATCAGAAGACAACTTCTTTTTAAAAGTTGTAGAGGCGACTACTGTCTTTATAAGAGATGAAGATGGAACTGTAGCAAGTATGATCCTTAATCAAAATGGTAGAGCCATGCCTGGAGTTAAGGTGGAAGACGCAACGCATACAGAAATGAATACTGCCAAAGGCATGTCAACTGATCAGGACGTGGTTGAGGAAAGAGAGGAGGTCGTTCTATCAGCTGAAAAGCTCAAAGAATATGTTGGCAAGTATGAGTTGACACCTTCTTTTGTTATAGAGATAACTACTAAAGGTGAAAAAATATATGCTCAAGCTACAGGTCAGCAGCGTTTCGAAATTTTTCCAGAATCGGAAGATGCTTTCTATTTAAAAGCAGTTGAAGCCAGAACAGTGTTTACAAGGGGGGAAGACGGTACTGTAAAAGGCATGATCCTTTTTCAAAATGGTCAAGAGGTGCCAGGAGTAAAGATGAAATAAATCTAGCTGAACTATCATTATAAACAGGTAGGCGATAGCTTGAAATTTGCTTCCATACAGGATTTTTGTTTAAATTATCGACAGTTTATTTGAAGAATATCTTGCATATTCTTTATTATTTACATTGATTATCTATGTTTTGTCTATATTTAGAGTTTAAGAAATCCTCTTAAGCCTATAATATTCTTCAAATGAAAATGAGATTTTCAA
>CAZJHC010000224.1:0-6158 GCA_964545645.1 uncultured Saprospiraceae bacterium | reverse complement strand
GACAAGCCAGTATTTGCTACATCTGTGCAAGAGCTAGAAGGTACAGAGGTACAAGTGAAAGGTTATATCATACCAGTAGAAGGTTATAAGAGTCATACAGAGTTTATTTTTTCAGCATATCCTTACAACATGTGTTTTTTCTGTGGTGGTGCTGGACCTGAGACTGTCATGGAGGTAGAGAGTTCGGAGCCAGTAGAGTATACTGCCGAGCAAGTCACCTTGGTCGGTACACTAAAGCTGAATCCTGATGATATCAACAGACTAATGTATCTACTTGTGGATGCCCGACCTTTGGATGAGCAATAATATAAAGCTCAGAAAAGGATAGACGGCTTCTTAGTTTTGACGGCAAGCTAAAATTTAGGAACTTTATAATTACCCTTGATTTTAGAGGGCTCTAAAAATTATCACACAAATAACCTAAAAATGAGTATTGTTGATTTGAAAGTACCTGTTATAGGTGAGTCTATTACAGAAGTGACCTTATCGTCTTGGTTGAAAGAAAACGGTGCCTTTGTAAAGCTTGATGAAGCGATATGTGAGTTTGAATCTGACAAGGCCACATTGGAGTTTCCGGCAGAAGCACAAGGCAAATTGATCTACATAGCTGAAGAGGGTGACGATTTGGAGATAGGAGCCGTCGTAGCCCAAATAGATACATCTGTAAAAGATAGTGGTGAACCTGATAACACTCCCAACAACGCAGGCTCTGTCGCTAGTGAGCCAGCCTCCACACCTACTAGCACAACTAACTCGGTTACACCAACAGGAACAATCAAAGAGATGAAAGTACCTGTAATCGGAGAATCGATTACTGAAGTTACCCTGTCGGCTTGGTTAAAAGAGGATGGTGAGTTTGTGGAGATAGATGAAGCTATCTGCGAATTTGAATCTGATAAGGCTACACTAGAGTTTCCTGCAGAAGCATCAGGAATCTTGAAACATATAGCCGCTGAGGGTGATGATTTGGAGATAGGGGCCCCTGTGGCCAAAATCGAAGTCGCAGAAAGAAGTGCTGCTGTTGAGACTGTCGCAACTCCCAGTGTCCAAGCTGCCCAAGAAGCAGCAACAATCACAACAACGGGATATGCCTCTGGCCATCCATCACCGGCTGCGGCCAAAATATTAGCCGAAAAAGGAATCGCTTCAGATGAGGTGAAAGGAACGGGCAAAGGTGGACGCATTACTAAGCAAGACGCCAAGACAGCACAAGCACAAAATAGTAGTAGTACGACTACTAATAGCACAACACCTTTAGATACAGCAGGTGTTGCAACTACTTCTGGACGAAACCAGCGCAGAGAGAAAATGTCAAGAATGCGACGGACCATCGCTTCACGCTTGGTTTCAGCCAAGAATGATTCTGCTATGTTGACAACCTTTAATGAGGTTGACATGACCAATATTTTTGCTCTTCGTAAGAAGTATCAAGAAAGATTTGTCGACAAGCACGGGATCAAGCTGGGTTTTATGTCCATATTCACTAAAGCATGTGCACAAGTTCTGATGGATATGCCACAAGTAAATGCAATTATTGATGGTGATCATCTCCTTTATCACGATTATGCTGATATATCCATAGCCATATCAACGCCAACTGGATTGGTCGTGCCACCTGTCCATAATTGTGAGACCCTCGAGTTTCATGAGATTGAGTACAAAATAAAAGAGCTCGCTACCAAGGCAAGGGAGGGAAAACTGACCTTGGACGAGATGAAGGGTGGCACCTTCTCTATTACCAATGGAGGAATATTTGGATCTATGATGAGTACGCCGATACTTAACAAGCCACAATCGGCCATATTGGGGATGCATACGATCAAACAAAGACCGATAGCTGTAGACGGCAAGGTAGAGATACGACCAATGATGTATCTTGCATTATCTTATGACCATAGGGTCATAGATGGCAGCACCTCTGTGACATTCTTAGTAAAGGTTATAGAGTTGCTTCAAGATCCTGTAAGACTTATGATGAATATATAGATGACACTACAAGAGTTTTTTGATACTTGCTCACAACATCCTGAAGTTATAGGCTTCTACTTTGTAGCCTTGCCGCTCACGGCTTTTTTGGCAGGAGTGTTTGGCAGAGGAGAGGGACATTTGACCCCGTGGAAGTATCTCTATACGGTACTCGTCTACTGTGCTACGATACCGGGCATTTTTGCTATAATACTTAATGTCTATTTATTTTTATTTGAGAGACAACCTATTATGCAGAGTAATGTCTTTACCCAGATTCTACCTATTATGGTGATGTTCTTTACACTATGGCTCATTAAGCGCAATGTGCCGTTTGAGTATATACCTGGTTTTAATAAGATATCTGGGTTGGTGACGGTCACATTTACCATTATAGCTGTTATGTGGCTATTAGATAGAACACGAATATTTGCGGTTACATTCTTGCCCTTTCATTATGTACTTCTGCTCTTGGTGGGATTGTTTATTATGGCTCGAATAGGACTAAAAAAGCTTATGTAAGCTTAATTATTCATTTTTATTTATTAGTATCATACTCTCAACTACATAGCTCATGAGAGTAGATTTAATACTATGCCTCTTTTTAATTTCTTTTGGTTTATTTGGACAAAGTGTCCCAGAGGCACCTATTGTCAAAGAAGGTGATGGTCCTTACCAACAACTAATCATACGTGGAGCGACACTGATTAATAGTACCGGGGCTCCTCCTATTGGCCCTGTTGATATAGTCATTGAGAATAACATT
Organism: uncultured Saprospiraceae bacterium; assembly: GCA_964545645.1. GTDB lineage: Bacteria > Bacteroidota > Bacteroidia > Chitinophagales > Saprospiraceae > GYS-P2D. The sequence continues at coordinate 3,427 of CAZJHC010000224.1, read as the reverse complement.
ATTAAGAATATTAGAGTAGTTGGGTATCCTGGAGTGGAGATCGATTCTTCCAAGAGACCATCGCTTATATCGGGAGGCAAGGAGATTGATGCAGAAGGATCATATGTGATGCCTGGTTTTGTGGATATGCATGGCCATATAGGAGGGCGATGGCAAGGAGCCGGTGGCGAATATGTGTTCAAACTATGGATGGCACACGGCATTACGACTATACGAGATCCTTCTTGTGGCAATGGCCTTGATTGGGTCCTCAAGCATAAGAACCTCAGTGAGCAAGGAAGCATAACTGCACCAAGGATAGAAGCATATACTGCTTTTGGCATGGGATCTGAAGAGCCTATTAGTACACCTGAGATGGCCCGCCAGTGGGTACGCAAGAATGCTCAAAATGGGGCCGATGGCATTAAGTTTTTTGGTTTGTCGCCAAATATCTTTGAGGCGGCATTAAGCGAAAACAAAAGACTTGGTTTACGGTCTGCTTGTCACCATGCGCAGTTGGAGGTGGGCCGATGGAATGTCCTACACTCAGCAAGAGCAGGGTTGACATCCATGGAGCATTGGTATGGCTTACCAGAGGCGCTATTTACTGATAGGACGATTCAAGACTATCCATTGGACTATAACTACCAGAATGAACAACATCGATTTGGAGAAGCAGGCAAATTATGGAAGCAGGCAGCAGCACCGTTTTCAGAGCATTGGAATGCCGTTATGGAAGAGCTCTTGGAGCTAGACTTTACCCTCGACCCGACATTTAATATATATGAGGCCAGCAGGGACTTACACAGAGCACGGCGAGCCGAGTGGCATGAAGATTATACATTGCCAAGTTTATGGCAATTTTATCAGCCGAGTAAGATATCACATGGCTCGTATTGGCATTTTTGGGGAACAGAAGAAGAAGTCAATTGGAGAGAGAATTACCACTTATGGATGACTTTCGTCAATGAATATAAGAATCGAGGAGGTCGAGTCACTGCTGGGTCTGACTCAGGTTTTATATTCCAACTCTATGGATTTGCTTATATCAGAGAGTTAGAACTGCTTCGAGAAGCAGGATTTCACCCTCTTGAGGTAATTCGTTCAGCAACATTGTATGGAGCCGAAGCTCTAGGTCTTGATGATGAAATAGGAAGTATCGAAGTAGGGAAAAAAGCAGACTTGATCATCATCGATGAGAATCCCCTACAAAATTTGAAAGTCCTCTATGGTACAGGTGCTATCAAGCTAACTGATGACAACAAGGTTGTCAGAGCTGGCGGAGTCAAGTATACTATAAAAGACGGTATTATCTATGATGCTAAGAAGTTGCTGGCAGATGTAAAAGCTATGGTAGATGCCGAAAAAGAAGATTCTGGATGGCAGCTGAAGCAACCAGGCACTAATTAATTAGGAGGTTTCTTTTAACCGAAACCCAACGCCATGAACATTTTCAATTTGTAAGGACTGATCGCTAGATATATGCTTGCGTAATCTGCTGATGAATACATCCATGCTTCGACCCAAAAAGTAATCCTCTTTGCCCCAGACTCTTTCAAGGAGGATCTTGCGTGAGACAACATTGTTTTTATGATTATAGAGTTGCTGCATAAGCTCACCTTCTCGTTGAGTAAGTTTTACATCTTGTCCGTTGTGATTGATAGTTAGATTTTTGAAGTCAAAGGTGCTATTGCCTAGTACTACAGTACTCTGCAGATCATTTTTAATAAATCGTCTTTTTAAAAAAATATTGATTTTAAGGATAAGCTCCTCAATGCTGAATGGCTTTGTGATATAATCATCTGCTCCTATAGTAAGACCCTTGAGCTTATCTTCTTTGAGAGATTTGGCCGTAACAAAAATGATCGGCACTTGAGTATTGAGTGCTCTTATTTTTTGAGCAAGGGTAAAACCATCCATTATTGGCAACATCACGTCAATGACACAAAGATCGAAGTGGTTGCTTTTAAACTCTTTCAGTGCACTTGCTCCATCCATCTGATGCGTTACTTGATAGCCTTGATCAGACAGAGCATCATTAGTCAAAAATGCTAGTGTCTCGTCATCTTCTACATATAATATTTGATCTGCCATTTATTTTGGGATTTGAATGATAAATTTTGAGCCCTCGCCCATTCTTGATTCTATTTCAACTTTCCATCCATGAGCCTTACAGACGTTTTTGACATAGAAAAGTCCGAGACCAAAACCTTTTATATCATGGACGTCACCTGTTGATACACGATAAAATTTTTGAAAAATCTTATCAAGGTCATCTTTGTCTATACCCACACCATTATCAATAATTTCCAAGCAGGTTTTTTCTCCTTTGTTAGATAGTTTAATGATGATATTGGGGATGGCTTGACAATATTTGACAGCATTATCCAAAATATTGTAAACCACATTGGTAAAGTGTAATTTGTCGCCGATGATAATACTTTGGGCTGCATTGTCCAGCTCAACGCTTATTTTTCCTTTTGATATTTTAATGTTCTCAGCAGCTACGATCTCTTTTAAAACTGGGACAACATTGAACGTTTCAGAGTTCAGTTTAAAGCTATCCGACTCAAGTTTAGCAAGACTCAAAACTTTTTCTACCTGATGATTGAGCCTTTTATTTTGCTCTGAGATGATGTCCGCATATCTACTTAGTTTTTTATCACTTAGGAGTGTATCATTTTTCTTGAGATAGTCTGAGGCTATCTTGATTGATGATATAGGAGTTTTAAACTCGTGAGTCATATTGTTGATGAAGTCCTTTTGCAGCTCTGACAAGCGCTTCTGTTGCAGGATCACCCACATAGCATAGACAAAAAATGCCAGTGCTAAGAAGGTTATAAAGCTAAAGAATATGTTTTGCCACATATTTGATAGTAAAAATCCTGTCTGCCCTGGGAATTTCACTACAAAGTAATACGTGAGATTGTCAAATTTTGGGAGCTCTCCAGAGCGAGCTTTTGACTCATCGAGGTTGGTCATCCTGCAATAAGATCCATATACGAGCTCTTGCGAAAGACAATCGTAAATGGCAAATTCAAAATCAGTATTAATGGCTTTCTGTTCGAACTCACGGATGAGATAATCTTCAAGGATATTAGCATCAATATTGTCATTAATATTGACAGCATAATAATTAGAGGACTTACGTTGTATTAGGTTCTGCTTTGGGAGTTCTGACTGGTTAAACTCAGCTATCTTTTGGGCTACTTCATAAAGAGCTATTGTCACTGATTGACTAAACTCAGAATCTTTCAAGCTAAAAGCCCTTTTCAACCAATAAGCTTGAATAAAGATGACACCAAAGATAGAAATGGCACCCAAGATGGCCAACCGACGTATCAGATGATTAGGCATAATGCGAAGATGAGATGCTTTTAATCATCATTGCTACAATAGAATAATGCTTAACAGGCCATTAACATCGTAATTCGATGGCATTTAATAG
>CAZJHC010000223.1:0-6204 GCA_964545645.1 uncultured Saprospiraceae bacterium | reverse complement strand
ACGTTCTGCTTACCAAACAGTTTGCCATTGACCCAAAAGTTGCCTGTCTTTTCTTGAGCAATAGAAGAATATATATAAGGAGTCCCTAAGGCCTTTCTTAATGCGCCACCATACATCTGAGCTAAGTGATTGCCTTGTCCACCACCACCTGCATAAGCAATGCTCGTGCCTTTATATGTATCTCGGATATGCACTAATTTTTGTGCTATTTCAGCAATGGCCACTTCCCAACTTATTTTTTCAAATTGTCCTAGTGCATTCTTACGCAATGGGGAAGTCAACCGATCTTGGTTCTGATAATAGTTCAGTCTCGTCGCTTTCTGACATATATAGCCCTGTGATGTGGGGTGATCCTTATCACCTGTAATCTTGACAAATTGACGGGTATCATGATCTACTTCTATATTGATACCACAGTTAATCGAACATAATATACAAGCGCTTTTGTGAGTCGTAGTGGACATAGTTTTTATAATTATTAACAAACATCAGGCTCTTGGTCTGCTAGCTCCCAAAAAGTATCAGATTTATCCTCATTGGGCCGATCCAAGCACGGAAAATCTTTTTCTATTAATATATGGAGCCTCTCATGATTAGGCAATTCGATGAAACGCTCAATCCCAACATCCTCACTATCTATCCATTGATCAGCTACTTCTGTTGATATGTATACCGACAGGACCTGAGCTTCGAATTTGGCATTCACGGCAGACATGAGATCTTTTATTTCTAAGCTGACTATAAACTGAGCTCCAGAGGGAAAATCTATAGACTCGCTGACTTTTAAATGGTCCTTAAGCAAGGTCAATTCAGACTTCCTTAGTCTCAGTCTTATGCTATTATGAGTAGTACGAAATTTCATATATGTTAACCATGATTATAAGCAGAGAGCAATCGAGTTTTCTAATCTTTTCAATATGCCTAAGATAGATGATTGTATTTATAGGTTTCTGTCAGTCAATAACTTTAATTGACAATAAACCTGTTGTGCAGATTTTTGCCAATTGAAATGCGCAGCTCTTACCAGTCCATCTTTTATTAACTCTTCTATTTTGCGGCCATTGTTAATAATTGTATTCATAGCCTTTATGATCTCATCAACGCTATAAGGGTCAATCAATATCGCCGCCGTCCCTGTAATCTCAGCCATAGCACTGCCCCTGGAGGTAATCACCGGTGTGCCTGTTCTCATAGCCTCTAATACCGGCAGTCCAAATCCCTCAAAAAGTGATGGATAGATCAACGCATCAGCACAATTATACAATAGATTGAGATCTCCTCTATAGTAGTCTAGGTGGATGATATCTTCTTGATATACTGATTGAGATAATTGATCTTCTATGTCGGAGGATAACCATGCTAACCTACCAGCTAACACAAGTTTGTGCGTAGTCCTATACGATTGTTTCAATCGTTCGAATGCTTCAATGATGCGCTTAATATTTTTTCGAGGATGCAAGGAGCCTACATATAAAAAGTAGGGTGCGTCCAGCCCCATCTCTTGCGCAAATGTACGCTTGTCCAGATCAGATGCCACGCCTAATTGATCTGAGCACCCATTGTATGCAATAGTTATCTTAGAAGGATCGATGTGATATCTCTGCTCGATGGTATCAGCAGTAAACTGTGACACTGCCATGATGTGAGTAGCCTTATCATGATATTTTTTCGAGTTGGACATCAGATATTTTGCGTGATGTCGCTTAAGATATTGTGGATAGTACTCAAAGACAATGTCATGAGTTGTCATCAATGTTGGAATATTTGTACCTAGGCTAAGCATTCCTTCAGGACTGAACATCACATTTATATTGTCCCGCCTCATCGCCGCTGGCATCAACCACTCAAACCATATATGCCATAAGTACGGATGTCGTGCAGGGAGCAATAAATTTTTACTGACAGTATTAGGTCCATAATAGGACAAATCAAGATCAGATTTGTCAGTATACAAGATGAATTGATCATCTGGAGAAAGCTGAGTCAAGCATCGTAATATCGAGTCAGTATAATTGCCGACACCTTCCATATAGGCATTGCCCAATAACCTTGCATTGACACCTATCCTCATATGGTCATAGCGTTGAGAGATTCAAGCTCACTATCATATATGGAGATTAGTTGATTCCAATCATACTTGGCTACATATTGGCTCAAATGAAGAGTAGATCCTCCAACCTGATCTATGATGTCACATAATAGATCATACATTGAGGTGTCAGATTTATAAATATATTGATCATGATATACTGGAGGAATGTGTTCTGGATACGCCAACCGATATGGTAGTAATGGAATACACCCGGCACTAATTGCTTCGACAACACTTATACCAAAATAATCTTGTTGACTGGTCACTAAGGCGATGTCCGATTGATGCAATAGATCGATATATTGCTGTCTACTTTGAACAAAGCCCCAATGAATGATCTCTTCAGAAAACTCCATTTTCATTAGGGCAAATGGCACAGGTTTTTGTTGGTACTCCTTACCACAAACGATAAGGTTAAAAGAGATCCCTGCTTTTTTCAAGCGTCTTAGGGCGTCAAGAAATAATGCAGGGTTTTTATCACTTTCCCATCTATGATTCCAAATAAACGTTGGCTTCTTCAATTCCGATGTAGCCCTTGCCATATACTCAGGCAGCTTCAGTCCTACAGGAAGAATCACACTCTTTTTTTTGAGCTTTTGGATATGTGATGTTAGATTATTTTTAGGAAATCTCAACAAGAAGTTAGGTAGAGCATCGAAAAAAGAGTTGTAGTGATAATGAGAGTTAAAAAAGAGTTTTTCTGACACTATTGCCGAGGTAAAGTTGATCCAACCATAATGATGGTCACGATTGAGTTCAGAATCTTTATCTGTATCACTCCATGGATAGGTTATTTGATTTTCGTGAAAATAAAGGGCAACTGGTACTGAGTCGAGATCCTCATTGAGCAAAGACTTAAACAAAGGAACATTTAACATATCCGTTCCGAGCAATAAATCATAGGCAACACCAGCTTTATTGACTTGATCAGCTATCGATACAGCTCCTGCGGCCATTTTCCATTTCCAATGGACTGGTTTTAAACAATATATATCTATCTCATGAACTGAGTGTGCCTTAAGTCCACGAGCCCACTGAGCATGGCTAACATCATAAAATGGATCAAGTAAAGCTATTCGCATTTGGTGCAAAATATGAATCCTATCGGTTAATATTAGAGGACTCTTGTTAAATTGGCCCTATGGGAGTGAGTAAACAAATAAAGACTGATGTTTTGATCATCGGAGCAGGGGTAGCGGGACTATCAGCAGCTATTAAATTAGCCATGCACCGATCAGACATCGACATTACAGTCATCACTAAAACTAACAAAACGACCAGCAACACGAGTTGGGCACAAGGGGGAATCGCCTCAGTATGGGACTTTAGCGTTGATGGCTATGACAAGCATATTGAGGATACATTAATCGCTGGAGATGGTCTCTGCGATCCTGATATAGTTTCGATAGTAGTCAAAGAAGGCCATGACCGTGTCAAAGAGATCATAGACTGGGGGGCAAGATTTGATAAAGAGGATGATGGCGATTACAACCTAGGGATGGAAGGAGGCCACTCAGAGAATCGCATCCTCCACTATAAGGATATCACTGGATGGGAAGTACAGCGATCTCTAAATGAGAAGGTAAAAAACTACCCGAATGTAACAGTGGTAGAACACTACTTTGCCATGGATATCATTACCCAACATCATCAAGGGAAAAACATCACTCGACTAAATCCCGATATCGAGTGCTATGGAGCCTATGTATTTAATAGTGACACTGAAGATATTGATACCATACTCGCCAAGGTGACCGTCATGTGTACTGGAGGTGCTGGACAAATTTATAAGAACACTACCAATCCAGTGATAGCAACTGGTGATGGTATATCAATGGCATATCGTGCCAAAGGTAGAGTTGCCAATATGGAGTTCGTGCAGTTTCACCCTACGGCACTATACCAATCCAATGGGGAGAATCCAGATTTTTTAATCTCTGAGGCTGTTCGAGGCATGGGAGCCATCCTCAAAACTCCTGATGGTCGAGAGTTTATGCATGAGTATGACGAACGGTTGTCGCTGGCACCAAGAGACATCGTAGCTAGAGCTATAGATAATCAAATGAAGATATCTGGTGCTGATCATATGTCTTTAGACTGTAGGCATTTGGATCATGAAGAATTCTTAGAACACTTCCCAAATATCTATGAAAAATGTAAAAGTGTAGGTATAGATCCATTTATAGACTTGATCCCAGTGGTTCCAGCATGTCACTATGTATGTGGAGGTATCTTGGTTGACGAAGTTGGCAAGAGCTCGATAAAAAATTTATACGCTGCGGGAGAATGCACTTGCTCAGGTTTGCATGGCGCTAACAGATTGGCATCCAACTCATTATTAGAAGGATTGGTCTTTGGGCATAGAGTAGCCATCGATATAGCACAAGCGATAAACCACGTTTCATTTGAATCAGATATCCCGGATTGGGATGCTGAAGGGACTTCTGAGCCTAAAGAAATGGTACTAATAACACAAAGCTGGAAGGAATTGAAAGAGATCATGAGTTATTATGTAGGGATCGTACGTACTAATGTGAGATTGAGCAGAGCTTCCAATCGATTGTTCCTACTATATGATGAAACCGAAAAACTGTATGCAAGAACAACCATTTCACCTCAATTGTGCGAACTACGCAACCTGATCACTATCGCTTATCTGGTCACTAAAGGAGCCGAAATGAGAAGAGAAAGTAGGGGCCTACACTTTAATACCGACTATCCTGATCATTTTGACTACTTAGAAATGACTTACATGTAGATACTGTAAGACTCTTTACATTTAATACAAAGCGACTACAATTATCTACAAATCATCTACATCGGATTTTGTATGTAGATAGTTTTTAATATATATTAGTGTCACATTTCAGCTTTAATACCCTTAAATTGTCGAGAAAGAGATGGCTAACAGCCATCTCTTCTTATTTTAATGCGCTTCTAACCAATTCGATCCAACACCGGCTTCAACCACTATAGGTACCCCAAGATTTGGCATGGCGTTTTTCATCGTTCGCTCTACTAACTCTTTAACCTCCTCAAGCTCAGGTTTATATACGTCAAATACCAATTCATCATGGACCTGCATAATCATCTTCGATTGATATTTACCTTGTTGCAGTTTGTTGTCTATTTGAATCATGGCTATCTTAATCATATCTGCAGCAGTGCCTTGGATAGGTGTATTGATTGCCATACGTTCAGCATTACTACGGGCTAGAGAGTTGCGACTATTGATATCACGTAGATGTCTTTTACGTCCTACAAGGGTTTTAACATAACCTTCTTTTCTAGCGAATTCGACGACCTCATCCATGTACTTTTTTAATCCAGCATATTGAGCAAAATAACTTTCTATCAATTCCTTGGCCTCTGTACGCTTGATGCCAAGTTGTCTTGAGAGATTGGTAGATCCAGCACCATAGATAATACTAAAGTTCACTGTCTTGGCATTTCTTCTTTGATCAGGAGTAACTTGTTCTATAGGCACTCCATATACCCCAGCAGCGGTGGCACTGTGGATATCTTGTCCAGCGATGAAGGCTTTGAGCATGTTTTCTTCTTGACTTATCTCAGCGATCAATCTAAGTTCAATCTGACTATAGTCTGCCGCCATTAATATGTAATCATCATTCCTAGGGACAAAAGCTTTGCGTATCTCTCGGCCTGCGTCATTCTTAATAGGGATGTTCTGAAGATTAGGGTTTTCTGAACTTAATCTGCCTGTAGCTGCTCGAGCTTGATTGAAAGAACTATGGATCCTCCCTGTGCGAGGATTAATCATGTTGGGCAAGGCATCAACGTACGTTGACTTAAGTTTAGCATACTTGCGATATTCCAATATATCATTGACTATATCGTGATGTACCGATAGTTCCGTAAGCTTCTCTACATCAGTAGAATAGTTGCCAGTCTTAGTCTTACGCCAGCGATAAGGGATTTCCATCTTGTCAAATAAAATCTCTCCGACTTGCTTAGGGCTTGCGATATTAAATTCTTGTCCTGCTTTTTGATATATCCGATCTCTTTTCTCAAGAATCAACCCTTGGAGGTCAACTGAGTAATTGTTGAGGAACTCTTTGTTTACCTTGACTCCATTATATTCTATATTAGAT
>CAZJHC010000222.1:0-6216 GCA_964545645.1 uncultured Saprospiraceae bacterium | reverse complement strand
CAACTGAGTGGTTAGCCAATAATAAAAAAAAGTACCGACAAGTATTTGAAGAATCTGAGGTAAGATATATATATGTCGACCTAGTTCTCATTAATAAGCTCTATGATCGAGAGTCATGGGAATTAGAAGTAGAGATAAAGTGCTACTTGCTACATCAAGGCAAAAAAGAAGTATCCTCACTAAATGTCAAAAGACAGGTAAGTAAGCAAGAGCATCTATTTCACATAAGAGAAGGTTGGGGTCATAAAAAGAAAGGATCATTTTGGAAAAAAGGCAAGTACAGTTGGGAGGTTTTTATCAAAGGAGAAAAAGTCGGTACCAAGTATTTTTATGTAGAGAACCTCAGTGAAGATCCTCAATTAATTCATCCAGAATTGGCTCTTAAGGTTGATGATCTTTTTTATTATGAGGGCAGTTATGAGCAATCAGATCAAAATAATACTAAAATCTTTACACGCCAATTTGATGTCAAGCATTCTCGCTATGTATTTGCCGAGTTGATATTGCAAAATCGATTGTTAGATCGAAGTTGGTTTGCTGAGATATTTATTAAATTTTATAATGATAGTAGAGATCTAAAAGGAGAAGTAGTTAGACTCGAAAAGATTAAAAAGGGGGAGGAGCTCGTCACTATTAATGCCGGCTGGGGATCTAATGTCAAGGGTTCTTGGAGACCTGGACGTTACGATGTAGAGGTTATTTTTCAAAACTGCCTCATTGCCGAAAGTCACTTTGTCATAGGTCACACTACTATTGAGGGGCTCAATCCACTCACCTATCCAGATCATATCAATGAGATAGAAAAAGACCTTGCTGATAAAGCCCTTTCGGACAAATCAGCCATAAAAAGACTGTATAATTTAATAGGGCTCAGAGATATAAAGAGACAGATACAAAATCATACGAACTATATCAGCTTCTTACGACTTCGTCAAGATCGAGGCTTTAATGATAAAGATAGCCTCCATCTCCATAGTTTGTTTTATGGTAACCCAGGTACGGGCAAAACTACAGTAGCAAGGAATTTAGGAGCAATTTATAATCAGATTGGGCTGCTAACTACTGGACATGTGCATGAGGTGAGCAGGGTAGATTTGGTAGGAGAGTATATAGGTCAAACTGCACCTAAAGTCATGGCCGCTATCGAGAAAGCTCGAGGTGGTGTGTTATTCATTGATGAGGCCTACTCATTGGCCCGTAATAATGAAGATTCTAAAGATTTTGGTAAAGAAGTCATTGAGTTACTCATCAAAGAAATGAGTCACCCCAATTGCGACTTTATGGTGATCGCTGCTGGGTATCCGGATCAAATGAAAACATTGCTAGAATCTAACCCGGGATTATCTTCAAGATTTAAGTACACGTATGAGTTTAAAGACTACAGCTTTTCAGAGTTGATCGAAATATTAGAGTTCTTCTGCCAAGAGAGTGATGTGATTTTAACTCCGTCGGCTCAGGGTCAAATGAAGGAATTAATACTCGCCTCGTATCGTAGTAAGTCCAAGAATTTTGGCAATGCTCGCTTTATTAATCAACTATTGGATAAGGCTAAGATCAATATGGGAATCAGAGTAATGGCTCTCAAACAAAAGGAGTTATCTGATGATATGTTGACTCATATACGACTCGAAGATGTATTAAAAATAAAGGATGATCAACAGTTGCCTGAGGAGTCGAGAGACAATATTCAAATCAATGATAAAGAATTACAACAGGCCATTCATGAACTAAATGAATTAATAGGACTAAGCAAAATTAAAAACCAAATCAATGAGTTGGTAAAGATAGTACAGCATCATATTAGATCCGGCAAATCTGTTACGAGCAGTTTTAATTTTCATACAGTCCTGACGGGTAATCCAGGAACAGGCAAAACTACAGTGACGAGAATATGCTCTAAGATATTTAGAGCCTTAGGTTTGTTAGAACGAGGACATTTGATAGAAACTGATCGACAAGGACTAGTGGCTGGTTATGTAGGACAGACTGCTATCAAGACGACTTCAGTCTTAGATGCAGCTATGGGTGGAGTATTGTTTATAGACGAAGCATATGGGTTGAATAAATCATCAAGTAGACATGACTTTGGGGATGAGGCCATTCAGACGATACTCAAACGAATGGAAGATAACCGGGGCAGTTTTTATGTTTTTGTTGCTGGATATCCTAAGCTAATGGATGATTTTCTCAATACTAATCCAGGGCTTAAATCAAGATTTGATGTCTTTATGCATTTTGAAGATTATGACGTAGTGCAATTGCTTCAGATAGCTGATCATTTCTTTGGTAAGAAACATTACAAGTGTTCTAGCGATGCTATTAAGTTGTTGGAGGACTACATCTATACTGAAGTTTCCACAAAAGAAAAGAATTTTGGAAATGCGAGATGGGTACGTTCTGTTGTAACAGATATCATCCACAGACAATCTCTGAGAGTATCAAAGGAAGGGGAGTATTCTAAATCTAATTATCTAAAGCTGATCAAGGCCGTCGATATCCAAGAGTACATAGATGATAGTGATAAGCGTTATCACTATCATAGAAATACCATTGGCTTTTAAAATTTGAATAGAGCATGTAGCGATACATTTCTTGAGAATACCTCATACCCTCTGAATATCTCCAAAGAATTGTTCAACATATTAGATCCCGTTATCCGGAGCGAAACAAAATCATAGGGTCTATAATTTACTCCGAAAGACAGATCATATTTATAATCTGAACTAATTACTTGCTCATTAATCACTGCCATAGATTGCCTGTCTGCTACATCAGCGTTTATAGAAAAACTAAACTTTTGATTGTTAGTAATCATATTAACTCCGAGATCTATCTGATGGTCTGGACGATAAAATAAGGTAATATCACTCTCAGCATTATAAATGTTCTTAGTTAACTGTAATGAACCTCTCAGCCATGAAGAGTGCGTATAGTTAACTTTTATGAGTGATTGCCACAAAGTATAATTAGCCGATACATTGACAAAATATTGAGGAGCGTCTGGGCTTTGAGTCCAATTTATATCCCCAATGACATTACTATAGGATAGCTGACCAGTTACTTCGAAAGATTTGTCAATCTTACTGACAAGGGCTAATCGGTGATCTCTAGATCGCTTTACGCTTGATTGAATGTATTCATGGTCCAAATACGGATTGCTGGCTAATAATTGAGTAAGTCCTATATAGCTCAGGTTCTCAGAGACTGTCGCACTAAGTATGCTATGATTACTCAAATAAATATTGGATCTAAAACTTGGATAAATCGTTTTGTTTTGATCATAGATATTGAGCTTGCCACCTATACTAAGAGTAAATGTGTTTTGATTTAGTTGGAACATAAGATCATTAGATGATGCAAAGGTGTTATTCATACGCTGATTAGAAGAGAACGTATTGTCCGATGTCAGTTGTACCATAATCAGATCGTTAAGTTTTTTGTTGATCATCGGTTGAAGTCGCCATTGATTTTCTTTAGTAGCATCCTGACTAATTGTATTGTTATAATTGATACTCAAGCTATAATTCACAGCTCTTGGGTCGTCATTAAAGCTTTGATAGCTCGTGCCTACATTAAATCGCTTGATGTTGATCGTATCTGACGAATAATCATTAGGCCTTAAATTGCTGAATACACCATATTGATCTTTTGATCCACCAATCTTTAAATCAAACAAACTCCTATCAGTAACAAAATATCTTGTTGATATAAGAGCCTTAATTTCATTAGTAAATTTATCAGATACGCTCCGATCTACCCAATTGCTATAATTGCCTTCGATTCCTACGTCGAAGTAGTTGTCAACTTTCTTTAGTAATTTTCCTTGAACTCCTAATGTGTTAAGTAAACCTCTGCTGACCATCATATGACCATTGCTGCCATCATTTAGAAAAGGTGTCTCAAAAGATAGCGGCTCAATGTTCAAATCTATATGTATAGTTTGATCTACATCATTCAGGAGACTATCACCTACAACGACGGCCTGAGTGTTGTCATTGAATTGGTCAAAAGAGAATAGTGAGTTAAGAGGCTCAACATCAGCTAGTATCCCGCTAAAATCTTTTCGGACTGAGAGCTTTTCTTCAGATAGGCTTTGTCCTATCAAGATCGTTGAGAAAAAAATAAAAACAATAATATAAAACGTCTTCATGAATATTCGTTTATAGGTTAAGATCTGTGAGTCTTGATTTAGCCTGTTCTATAAGAGTCGGTGGTATATCAAGCCCAGAAGCTAACATGGCTTCGAGTGATGCGATAGCCATTGTCTTTTGTTCGAGTAGATAATAGTTGTCAGACAGTAAAATTGTTGCTTTAGCAAACCATGATGGGTCTTCAATTAATACATCATAATGCTTAGTAATATGTTCTATAGATTCGTGAATTTGATCTTTGTTGAATAACGTAAGCGCTATAATATGAACCATCTTGGCATTGCTACTCCATGCAGATAGCGAACTATAAGTCTTATAGATTGAGGCTAAATCTGTCCATTTGTTGGACAGAGCTAATTCATTGACCAGTGTGACTATACCACGATTCACAGTGGTTGAGTTCAAGTCTATTGGGTTGTTATTTTTTAAAAAAGATATTGCCTCTGTTTGGTTTCCATTCTTTACCAGTGCCAAAAAATATGTTTCTGTCTGATGCTCGATAGCTTCAAACCATTGAAGTTGATTATAGTGTAAGTAATCAGCGTAACGATCATTACTTATTAACTTGAGGGATAACTGTTCTACGAGTTCTGGATGATCTTGATGACCATAGGTTTTAAGATGATCAGCGAGTAAGTCAACACTTTTGGGACTGTTCATATTGAGATGACTCTTGACCAGATAGTAAGAAGCATTGGTTGCATCTGTAGACTTGGGATACATGCTTAAGAACTTATCAAACTCAGCAATAGCTACCTCATATTGATTGTTGTGATATTGCTCTAAAGCAAATGAGTATAGAAGCTCTTCATCTGACATGGATGGATTAGCACCTCTTGCTAACGAAACGTATGCTTCAGAATCCAGAGAGTAACTCGAGTAGATCTCTTCTAAAGCTAGTTGTGCAGACTGTCTATATTGACCTTCATTAGAATGTAGCACGGCCGTATAGTGTTCTTTAGCTTTCTCATAATCTCCTGCATTGACATGAATCAACCCGAGTTGGAGCATTGCTTGTGTTTTCAAGTCATAATCATTTGACTTTCCTACTAGACTATAGTATTTCTGAGCATTGCCATATTGACCAAGTTCAAAGAACCTATTGCCTATTTCGAATTGTGATTTTATAGAATATTCGCTATTCGGAAATTTTGCTAACAACTCTTCATAAATCATTATTTGATCATAAGGATTAGAGTTTATTTTCTGTATTGATCCAAGTTGAAGTAAGGCGTAATCGCCGTTTGCTCCTCCAAGTTTATAGGACTGCTTATAAAGATCTTGAGCGTGTTCATAATCCTCTAATGCAAAATAAGAATCAGCCATCCTTAATCGGACATCTTCTTTTATTTCCTGATCAATACGTAAATCTTGCCCAAAACTTAGGCATTTAGAGAAGTGACCCAGAGCTCTTGAGAATTCGTTATTGTGAAGCTCAATATGTCCAAGTGCATAATGAATTTGATAATTTAGATTTGTAGGTAATTGATGTTGAGAAACTAAAGAGACTGCCGATAGTTCATTCTGTGCTTTGGTGTAATCATGAGAAACAAAATAATGAAACCCTATATTGGCCTTTAGAACGATAGATTCAGTAGAGTTTTTATTGATTAATTCGCATTTTGAAAGACAGATTAATGCTTCTGTTAGTAGTCCTTCAGATAAGTTCTTGATTCCTTGATTCAAGAGTCTTTTAGACAATTCTTCTTTGTTTGTATCACTTAACCCATTGAAGAAGTCGACTGAATGATTGTTGTCGTACATATCTGAATTGATTACTAATCTTGCGATAAGATCTTTGCTCGATTCATTTAACGTTGATGAAGGATTGATGCTTTGCAATACAGTTATGGCACTCTGATAGTCCTTTGCTTTAATGTGATTTTGGGCGATGTTATACTTGAGGTCATCTTGGGATAAGATAGTTTGTCCAGTAGTTAGCTTAGCTAATTCTACGTTAGATTTACTATAATCTCCTGTATAGTGTAGGGCAATGGCCAATTGATAGCGCATATGGACAGATAGAGTCTCACTATTTGCTTGTTTTTTTAAAATGTTAACTACC
>CAZJHC010000221.1:0-6321 GCA_964545645.1 uncultured Saprospiraceae bacterium | reverse complement strand
CATAGCATGATCTTTTTTACCGTTCACCGATACAATTCACAGGCCTCTCCTTATCTTATCATTAAATCCTCCAGCGTTTATGTACTTACTGCCGTTTGAGTCAAACAAAGAACATCAAACAAGAAATTAAAAATGAAAAAAATAAAATGAAATATTTAGTTAGCGTTCTATTTCTTTTAGCATCATTGTCAGGATGTTCCCAAAATTCAGAATACAATGTCACCTCCTATCAAACCGAGGGTGCAATAGCACCAAATACACATTACATCGGAGAAGCTTGGTTAAATCATATAATTCGCGATGATACTGAATTGGGTTATAACATCACAAAAGCAACCTTTAAAGCCAACTCAACATTAGATTGGCATACTCATAGTACAGCCCAAGTATTGATAATTGTAGATGGAGAGGCATATTATCAAGAAAGAGGAAAAGAGCCCGTAATTCTAAAAGAAGGCGACGTAATTAAATGTGAAAAAGATACAGAACATTGGCACTCTTCCACAAAGAATAGTGATGTAACATATTTAGCCTTATATGGTGGCGGTCAACCAACATCATGGACTGACGTATTAACACAAGAATATTACGATAGAATAGCCAAAATGTTTGACCATAAATAATCATCCTGAAAAACTTGCAGATATTATTTGAAGTAAGGCAGTGTACAAGAAGCTGTGACCAAGATCATGCTGTAGGTCCCCCCCTCCCAATTAGGACAGTATATTAAACAAGTTAAAAGCGATTAAATTTACTGTTATGACGAGGAAAAACTTTACGCTCAAGTTTAAGACAAAAGTTGTTTTAGAAGCGCTAAAGGAACGCAAGACCAATCAAGAGTTGGCGAGGGAATATGACATTCATCCTAGCAAATTAGTACATGGAAGCGAGAGTTTATGAATGGAGCGGAGCAGGTGTCACTATGGGTAAAGCGAAGGATATTTTATTGTTATTGACTTCTGAGTGTAAGTCAGTTGATCAGGTATCCGACATGAGGAGCTAGGTAGAATTAGCAGAAGTATCACAAGTATAAGAGTTGAAAATGATACCTTGTAGATAGTCGTAGACTCGTTGCCATATGACGGGCAAATACGCAATGGAAAAACGTCCTTCAAAAAAAATGTCATTCTAAGTAAAAATGAAAGTTACAGCGGAAAAAAATGAACAGGTGGGTAATATGATATTTGCCTCTGTATACCCACATTATGTGAGCAGATTGGAAAGAAATGGAAGAACAATAGAAGAGCTCAACCAAGTAATTAAATGGTTTGCTGGCATAGACCAAGCTGCATTACAGACACTGCTCGATGAGAAAGCGACTTTTAAAACATTTTTTGAAAAGGCATCAATAAATCCTAACGCACACTTGATAAAAGGTGTCGTTTGTGGCTATCGGATCGAAGAGATAGCCGATGAGTTTGAGGTGTATAAACAATGCAGGCGATTGGATAAGCTTATCGATGAACTGGCGAGAGGTCGTAAAATGGAGAGAATCATGCGAAAAGAAAAAAAGTAGGGGCTATCTCAACTAATACAATCGTTCATCCAACCACAGGAGTCCATATCCCAGTAGGAGCAGTGCTACTCCGAACCAACGAGAGATGGGCTTAGATAAGGTATAGCTTGTTGTCACAGAGGGGTTTGATCTTTGATCTATAAACCTCTGAGCGAGCTGCCGGCGGATCATGGGCCATGAGCTAGCCTGTTGTGCATAAAATCGTAATCGCTCATCCCCAAATGATATGGTATTGTACCCTGGCGCTGCGATGATATCGAGCTTATAGTGATTATCTATGTAGGGGTGGGTGACATGTCTTACGATCATGGAATCATTGAGTATGATGTCTCCAGATACCTCCTCAGTCGTAATCAGTGTCAGCCTAGATCTCTCGCCAGACCATATCCATGGCTCTGTGAGCAACTTAGATTGAAAATTATACTGTAGATAAGCCGCTGAGAGAATGGTCTTCCAAAGGTTGTTATACTCCTGACCTTGATCATTTAGGAGTAGTTGGTGACTCTCGGCCAGAGCTAAGAGCATCCTGCGTCCCAATCCATATTCTTGGTATTGAGCTAGCTCTATTGTATTATACTTTAGTGATTTCCATTGTTTTTGGAGCGTGTAGTAGCCTATATCGTTGTTACGTTGGTCTGCATAGTCCTCCAGTTCCTGATATCCTATGATAGAGGGCAACTCGATGTTGTCAGCTGATTGACCAAGGTCTGTAGGGATTAGGATGAGACCCAATCCTTTGTTTGAGACCGATTTGTTGATGGCTCTTTTTTCGATATCGGTGAGTGCATTATAACTTGGCAAGTCGATAAGTAGAAAATTGTAATGTTGTAAGTTACCTGATGTCAGCTGGTCGAGGCTATAATCTTCCATATTGATATGAGTGGTCCGATAGGTGTTACTCGATACTTTGGATCTCCAGGAGAACGCATTGCCTTGATCGGTCCAGTAATTTTTGAGCGCATTAATTTCAAAAGAAGGGTAGGAGCTTATTGCCAGTAGGCTCCACGGCTCATTAGGTACTACGGTTAGCGGTATCTGACGGATAGAGGTGTCTGTATCAGTGATGAGCTGTAGTTGCATGAGGTACGATCCTGCAGGTGGGGCAACACTGTTGATAACGAAGGCTCCATCCTTAACTTCAGACGATTCCCAACGATCAGAGATGATACTGGTCCTGATCGAAGTGACTTGATTAGAGGCTTGACCATGTAAGGCCCAAGGTCCTTTCTCTAGGATGACGGTTGGTTTGGAGAGGCTGAGTATCCCGATACTGGAGAGGCTGTCTTGTAAGGAGATATGATAATTGTTTAATAAGCCCATGTCTTGCAGTGAGACCAGCTGAGGATCCATCTGAACAGTATCATAAAGTGACTTCTCATTATTGATCAGCTCATGTGCGGTCTCGTAATGATGAGGAGCATTAGGATCTGTGGAGATATATGCTGATTCCTTGATGTGCTGCTCCTGCCAGTGAGGATTGATAATGAGTATGAGGAGTCCGAGCATCGCTATGGCCAGGCAGATCCATCTGCGTATGATCTTTACTACCGACAGTCTCTGGCGATAAAAAGTGATCATGCCATAGATCAGTGTACTGATAACGATGATGGCACCTACGACCCAGATGTCTTGTGTTGCTGTCCAACTCATCTGACACCGAATGATTTAGCGACGCTCTTTGTAAGCTGATGGCTATTAATATCTGGCGACTTGATGTGATCATTGTCGCTTGGGAGTATTTTGATCAGGGCTCTTTTGATGAGTTCAAAATCTATGACTGTTGCAGTCATTGCGGTCTGCAGTTCACTGAGTACAGGTAACAATGTTAAATTGCTTAGGGCTAATTGACTGATCGTTGATTGTGCTATGGATAGCTGCTGGATTTTTGATGCTGTAGGTAGAGGTTGTCCCAGCAGATCTATGGTTGTTTCGATGATGTGATATGGGTCATCTTCGGTTTTTTCTGATTGCCATGAGGAGTCATGTAATTCGTCCAATTCGCCAGATAGTCGTTGTTCTTGCTCTTTGATTACTGGCGGATCAAATCCTATCCTATGAACATATATTCGAGCATGATTTTTAATCTCTTGGAGCAACTCTAAGCTCTCGTATTGAAAAGGTAGAGAGGTTTGTGGATCAAACAATCTCAGGTGGAGTTCAGCATCCCACATAGTGCTCATAGCAGCCCGCAACTTGGACTTGACAGACATATTGTGAAAACTTGCCTCTTCTACATTGTCATGAGTATGAGACAGCTCTTGGACCCAGCTGGGCTTAGAGGCTTCTTCTCTTTGGGTCCCCTTAGTGGCCATCAAGAGTCCTTCCTCTTCTTCATGGTCGTGGTCATGCATGAATCCTTGGAGAAGGTCTCGAGCTTCGGATAAGACTGATTTTTCTGTCCCGTGATTATGTCTTTCATGGTCGTGATCATTATCATGATCGTGATCGTGTCCTTCATGGTCGTGCTCTTGGTGCTCTGTTTCTATTTCATTTTGAATGGCGATACCACTTTCACTTTCTTCACCAAGAAATTGGCCATACTTCAACCTAAGTAGCTTTTGATCGAAGCCAAGTTCGTTGCTCATTTGATTAAAAGAATCTTGAGATATTACCTCCTTAATGGATAGGAGATGCTCACTATCAATGATGATTTGTCGCTGACTTCTGAAAAAATCAGGCATTAAGTCTACTTGCATCGAGGCGTCATCTACATACTCATAGGTAGTAGTATCCGTGATCGTGATGAAGTAAGTAGGGCTTTTGGTCCATTGGCCCTCATAAGGGCAGTTGTCTTTAGCCTGGATATAAAAGTATAGCTCATCCCCTGGTTCCATTTCTAGGGTAGACGTAGAGAATGTATGCTCTCCTTGATAGTGAACCATCCCAGTCTTAAATCCTCTTAGAGCTATTTCTTTCTCTCTAAATTTTACAGATTCTCCCTGACCTTTAGCTACGGTGGCGATGATCTTGGCGTTCTCGATACCATAATCATCTCTGATGTCTATAGTAAAGTAGATATCGTGATTATCCTTCCAGGGTAATTTGACATATTCTTCGATTTCTGCAATCTCGGTTATAGGGTAGGCATCATCTATGATATCAATGGCATAATAATCAGAGACCTGACTATTGACTTGATCTACTATGCCATATCTATAATTCTCTTTATTAAGAAATCGACGACCGTAGCGCCCATCCTTAATTTGGATAGTATCTCCATCACTCAAGAGAAAGAAGGATGTTTGTGGCTGCCCTATTATGTTAAAGTTCCATCTTACCTCTGCTCCCTTGGGTATGGTTAGGTTAGGATTATCAGTAATCTCATGACCGATTCGGGTATAGGCTGGTGCAGCGATCTTGATAGATTGAAGAGATATATTGATTTGACCTATCTGCATAGCTGATGTATCTGCTATAAGGCCATAGTCGCTTGTCCGATAAGGAGTGTCAGATGTGTGGTCAACTCTTATATAATAGAGCACTGCGGCCATCATGAAGCTAAGGATACCTACGCCCATAATCCAACTCAATTCCCGTATGATTGATGGAAGGCGGTAGTCATATTGTGCCAATGTCTCCTGGACCTTGGTTCTCTGTATGGATGCAAGAGGACTATGGGTTTCACTCAGCAAGAGTGAGGCACTATATTCTAATGGTGCGTTTTGTTGATTGGCTAACTGTACGGCATCAGCATGGGTGGGTTTAGTTGATTTGATGAACCAGATGGTCAGCGCAATGGCCATGATCAAAGCCGTTATAGTAAATGATAATGAGAAGTCTAAGTATCTATGTGCTGCACTTATAAAGAGGAAGGCTCCTAATAAAGCTACACTTAGGGACCAAATGTTCCTTCGGTACCACTTAAGGGTAAGACGTTGGATAGTGTTTGCTGTCATGCCCTTCGATTGTTGATACTATAATACCTCTCTGCGAGTAACAATGGCAAGAGTAATAACCACCAAGAGCTGCCGATAGCTTTAGTCTGAATAGTTGATGGAACAGTTGTTTGATCTGGGACGATATCATACATCAATCGAGCATCATAGGGCGCAAGGTCTATGTTAGTGGCAACCAGGAACTCACCAATGATGATGGGCAAGTCACTGTTAAGTAAGTTCTCTTTATCAATGCGGCCTTCTATAATCAGCCTTTGGTCATTGACAAGATCATAGGTCAAGGAAGATTCACTTCTGATCCATGTGATAGCTCGATTTGTTATATCAGGTAAATCGATTTGGTTCGCTACGATAAGCTCATGAGCCTCTTCCTGTGCAGACCAATCAAGATTGATTCCTATAGCGTCGCTTGTCTTGTTAATCAGCTCTATGAGCGGTTGTAACTCAACTGATTGTTCTAATGCGGTGATATTAAGGTTGATACCTGTTGAGGTCTTAGAGGTAGCGCTTAGGTAACTTAAGGTGTGATCGCCTGATACTACGTCATATAGCATATCGTCCCACTGTACCTGGTGGGCTCGTTGCGTCAACTGTGGCATGATCTTGATCCTTACATCGGCATCCATCTCTATAGGAGTGCCTATAAAATCCTTGAGTTGATAAAAAGTGACTATGTCGACACTATCAATTGATTGGTTGGCATCTGCAATCAAGGTCCACATCGAAGGGTAATGACCCAGGCTGTCATAATGACTTAATTGAAAGACTTTAAGATTGCTCTTAGATTCATCGATAGCTAGTTGAGATCGATACTTAGCGTTATGATAGATCTCTGACTGAACCCATAGTTGTTTCTTTTTATCCTCCTGACGCAACAAGCCTGCTGCCAGTAGGATCACTACAGAGAGG
>CAZJHC010000220.1:0-6344 GCA_964545645.1 uncultured Saprospiraceae bacterium | reverse complement strand
GTCCTTATAAGACATATAGGGGTAATTAGCCAAGGCCTTCAATCCATTGACGCTTACTCTATAGTCATTGGCGGATGTAATAATATCAACTATATATGGGAGCAGGTTGGCATCTCCTGACCTACTTACAGCAGATATAAGAGCCATATTGATTCTTGGATCTTTTTCCTCTTGTATGAGTTGGAGTAATTGTTCATCATGCAAGGACAAGTCTATAGACTTAAATCTGTATAGATAGTTGGCGGCGACTATTCTTACGCCCGTTGGATTCTTCTTTTCTAATAGTAGCGAGATCATTTTCTCTGTACCTTCCTCTGATATCATTCCTCTTAGGCCAAATTGGTATATGGCTCGTGCTTGACCTAATAAGAGCTTATCATGCTTAGCGGTATATGTTGATTGCTCTGCTATGAACTTAAGGCTCCTATTGTCACCAACCTTTCCTACAGCCTCCAGTATAGCCATCCTGACATCATTATTTACATTGCTGGTGTCTTGAGAGCCAAATGCCTTTACTAAGATGTCGTTAGCTTGAGGGAGTCCTGATTGCCCCAAAGCAAAAGCTGCATTGGCACGACAATTCTCAGAAATATCGTCAGATAATATTTGATCTAACTCGGGCAATATAGAAGGCTCTACAATAGATCCTAACATCTGTGTAGCAACAAACCTCTTAGCAGGATCTGGCTCTTTCAGATAAGTCTTTAAGAGATCAAGTCGTCGTTCATCTCCGGCATTTGCTATGGACTGCAGACTTTCAGATGACAGATCAAAAGTAGGTTCTGTCTTGAGTGCATCCGACGGCGGCGTACAGGAATATATGACAACCATCATCGCTATTAATATGGAAGATGCTTTTGTGTATTTCATTGGGTCAAATTGGTATCGCTAAGATACGCATCCATACACTATATATAGCTGTAAGCTCAAATTAGTCCAAAGGGTAAGCATATGGACTATTCCGTTCCATGGATTGTTTGTAGGCCATTACAGTATCCTGGACAGTCTGAGACACCTTGCGAAAGGTGAAATTCAAATCATTGATAGATTTTTGATTGTCAAATCTGATCTCTTGATTGGATATAATTAGATGGTCTTTACTCAAGTCTTTGTTGAACGGGAACCAGTAATTTATAGTAGATAACAATAGAATCAAGCGAAAATAGATCCCCTCCAATGGTCTAGACACAGGAGGTTTATTAAGAGACTGTGCTATGAGATTGCATAGTTCTTTCAATGTAAGATTTTCAGCAGAGCAAATATATTTTTGATTTGGTTTGGATATTTCTATCAAGGACAGGATCATACTGGCGACATCTCGTGCATCAACGACTCCATAAGATCCAGTGGGATATGACTTTATTCCCTTATCCATCTGACTAATGAGCGCTGGGGCACTATGCCAGAAACCAGCACCAACTACCAACGAAGGAGCCACTATATTAACGGACAGGCCTTCAGCCGCTCCTCGCCATACTTCCTGCTCACCAAGATATTTACTATGAGCATACGTTAATTTTAATGGCTTATCAACCCAATGATCATCTTCATGTATTAATCTACCTCGTGCACCTCCCAAAACTGCTGTACTACTTACATATATGAGCTGTTCGACTTGATTAACTATGCAACAGTTGACCACATTAGCGGTGCCTTCTGCGTTGATGTTGTATAATTGTTGTTTATCCTTCGAATTCAAGGAGATATATGCCGCTGCGTGTATGACGATATTGATGTCTTTAGTGACATCTTTTAACTTGATTAAATCTACGATATCGCAATCGTGCCACTCGATTTGATCTTCAAACTGTTCGACAAGGTGCATTGCGCTAGTCTTTCTGCGTATTGCTATGATCTCATGTTTGTTTTCTCTGACCAGAGCCTTCAGCACATGTGAACCAACTAATCCAGTCCCACCAGTTACAAGTACCCTCAAGTTATGAACATATATTGATGAAGCAAACTCATTTATTTTAGTTAGGGTAAATATAACCCTCCGCCACAAGTTAGTCCATGTGCGCCTGTAACAGATGGCAAATTATTCGGTCTATTAGAGATTCTCAAATATCCCATGAGGGCCATTAGTATGGCTTCTTTCATATTGACTATGTCGTTGGATACTTTTTTAATTTTTATAGACTGCGGAAGCCCGTCGGAGATTAACTTAATCAAATGATCATTATAATAGCCTCCTCCCGTGATCATCAATTCTGTTCCATTATGGTTGTGCTTGGTAGGAACTATCAGTGCATCTACAATATGATCTGCTATAAATCTACACATGGTTGCTAAAGCATCTTTGGGTTTGACTTGATAATCCAATATAGCTTGGTAAAAATCTCGTTGCACCCAACTATTATCTATCGACTTAGGTGGTGGCAACTCAAAGTAGGCCATTTCATTCCATCTTTTAAGAACTTTATCACAGACCGAGCCTTGTGCTGCTATTAACCCACGATCATCATAAGGCAAGCCTAGTTCTGAGGCTATTTTATTTAATATTTGATTACACGGACATACATCATAGGCCAATACTTCTTCCAGATGTATGCTAATATTGGCAATCCCTCCTAAATTGAGAAAGTATCTGACCTCAGGAAACAAGTATTGCTCAACAATGGGTGCTATAGGTGCCCCTTGCCCACCTAGGGCTATATCGCTCATCCTAAAATCACAAAGAGTGGGTATCTTAGAAAGGGCCGCAATAGTTGAGCCATTGCCAATCTGACAACTATATCCATCAGAAGGCGCATGATATATAGTATGCCCATGAGAAGCTATATACTGACACTCCAATTGGCTTGTAGATAATATATCAACCATCGATCTTGCACTAAATTTGGCAAACTCATAATCCAGCTTAAACAACTCTTTAGCCGTTAATGTGGTCGCCTTGGCTAAATCATCGGCCAATACCTTGGGCAACTCCCGTGTAGTATGATATAATAGTTGCCACTCTATCTGTCCATCTGCACCCCAATCAAAGTCACATATGGCAATATCAAGTCCATCCAACGAACTGCCTGACATGAGTCCAGCTATGATCATACTTTGTTGTTTTTGGTGAGATAAAAACCTCTATGCAGAAAGGTATTAATAATTGATACAAATAATAGGAAACTTTTGAACCAATTATAGTTTCTTAGGTTTTGTTAGCATAACTTTGTTTGGTGGTCAGTAATATAAGTGAAGAAATAACAAATATAGCCATTGCCCAATTTATGCAATTGGGCATAAGATCTGTCTCTATGAGTGAGATATCTTCTATGCTCGGCATCTCAAAAAAAACCTTGTATCAGCATTTTCAAAACAAAGAAGAACTTGTAGATAGATGTGTCTCCGAGTTTTTGTTAAGAGAAGAAAAACTGATGAGGCATCTCCAAGAGACATCCATCGACGCCATTGATGAGATGAAAAATATTGCTCATCATATCATCTCGCATTTTAGAATGATGAAGCCTATTTTTATCAATGATTTACAGAAATATTACAAGAGCGTATGGACTAAGATTATGAAAATGCAATCTGGGTTTATCAAAGATCAGATGAGAGCCAATCTCGAAAGAGGCAAGCAAGAAGGGTATTACAGAATGAATCTTAACTCCAATGTCATCTCAGATCTATACGTGCAAAAAGCGTGGTACATATCCAACAACCCAGAACATCCAGAGCTAAAGAATATGGAAGAATTTTTTGAACAACATCTACTATATCACCTATATGGCATCCTCTCCAAAAAAGGTGTGAAGCAAATGGAAAATTTAAAACTCTTTGACGAATGAGAAAGAAACTGATAACGTCAGTAATAATTATCCTGATCTGCAGCTCTGTAAGACTTAGAGCTCAACAAAAGTTTTCTCTTGCAGATGCCATCAAATATGCTCTGGAGCATCACCCCAGTTTGACAACAGCCGCCCTGGAAAGTGAAACGGCTAAATGGCAATATAAAGAAGCACTATCAATAGGAATGCCTAAAGTGACAGGCAATGTCAACTACTCCTATTTTTACAAGTTGCCTATATCACCCATTCAAGATTTTATAAGCCCTTCGGTATATGGAGTGCTAATACAAGAACAAGTAACCACTCAGAATGGTGTTGTGACTCCGGCCAACATCCCAGATCCACAGACGTTTGATGTAACATTCCAACAGAATCACGCATTAAATGTCGGGATCAATGTAGAAGGACTCCTATTTGACGGCAATTTCCTCAAAGGCCTCAAGGCAGCTAAGCTCTTCATTAATCTCGCAGAACAGCAAATCCAATTAACAGAACAAGACATCGTCCAAAATGTCGCCAGGGCATATCAAAATGTACTCATAGCTCTAAAAAATGTTGAAATACTCGACAAGAATATAGCCAACATCTCTAAATCTCTAAACGAGGCTATCGCCATTTATAATAATGGTTTTATAGAACAACTCGATGTAGATAGGTTAGAGTTATCACGAGAGAATCTCTTATTTGAACAGCAAAAACTAAAGGAAATCATTGAAGTTAGTTATACCGTATTGAGATATCATATGGCCTATCATATGAATGAGCCAATAGAAGTGACCGATGACCTCGAGATGGTGGTTGACCTTATCAATCTCGATGTTACCCAGAAAGATCAGATAGACTATGCTGGACGGCCCGAGCACAGACTGCTTGTCAAAGCGATAGAGCTCGATCAAGCAGACCTTGATCGTATCAAGCAAGGCTATAAACCATCGGTTACGGGGTTTGCCGGATATGGTCAAAACCTCCAGCGCAACAACCTGTTCAGCGAAAGTGAGACAGGCTTCTTACCCAACGGGTCCATTGGCCTCAGAGCACGTATCCCTATCTATGACGGAGGTTTGACTAAATCAAAGATCCAGCAAAAAAAGATTGAAATAGAAAAAAGACAAATTGAATTGTCAGAATTTGATCGAGCGATGACCCTGCAAGTAATAAGCGCTGAGACACAATATCAAAATGCCCGACGTAGTCTGGAAAATGCCAAAAAAAGCATGGCACTCAATGAAAAAATTCATTCGAAAACTCAGATAAAATACAAAGAAGGTGTCGGCAGCAGCGTAGAAGTTACTCAAGCAGAGGCATCATTATACTTAGCACAGGCTAACTATATTAATGCACTCTACGACGTAGCAAGCTCCAAAACTGAACTGGATATTGCTACAGGCCAAATACTTAAAATCGTCAAATAACACCATGAAATCAGTTCTAATGAATCAACTATATCGACACATCTGCTTCCTAATCATTATCCTGACGCTTGCTGCTTGCAGCAATGAAAAGTCACTCAATGGTCCAATGTCCCTCGAAGAGAAAAAAACAGCATTGGCCGAAAAAAAATCTTCATTAGCCACCTTGCAAAGTGAGATAGATATGCTCCAACAAGAAATTGTCGATGCCAGTCCAGAGCTACAAGAAAAAGCCAAGCTTGTAGATACTTTAATGATCCACACAAATGATTTCAAAAGATACATCGACATCCAAGGTAATGTCGTGGCGGACGATATAGTCAATGTCGTCAGTGAGGTGCCAGGTCGAATAACCAATATCACCGTCAAAGAAGGAGATAATGTGAAAAAAGGACAACTTATCGCACGCATAGATCTTGAATCAATAAATAAACAAATAGCAGAGGTCGAAACAGCTCTATCCTTAGCAAGTGATGTATACAATCGACAAAAAAGACTATGGGATCAAAACATAGGAAGTGAAGTTCAATATCTACAAGCAAAAAACAATAAAGAACGATTAGATAAGTCTCTAGAAACCCTAAACCATCAATTATCGAAGGCAACAATCTATGCTCCCATCACTGGTACCGTAGATAGGGAAGTAATTAAAAGTGGTGAAATAGCCTCACCAGGCATGCCTATAGTAACCATAGTCAACACAAGGAACGTCAAAATTGACACTGATCTACCAGAACGATTCTTGACCAAGCTTACTCGTGGTGATATAGTAGATATATTCTTCCCAAGCATAGATCTAACGATGACTGGTAAAGTGACCATGATGGGCAGAAGCATCGATCCTGCTAATAGAACTCTCAAGGTAGAAGTTCAGCCATCTAAATATCACAAATTACTCAAGCCCAACTTGCTGGCCGAGATCAAAGTGAAAGAAGTAGAAATCAAAGATGTTGTAGTGTTCCCATCAGTCTATCTACTCCAAGAAGTAGATGGTCAAGAGTATGTCTATAGTATCTATAAAGAAAATGACCAGTATCGGACTAGTAAAACCTATGTCACCACGAGCGAATCCAGCGATGGCAATATAATTATCACTCAAGGTCTAAATCCAGGAGACATCGTGGTATCCAAAGGAGCTCGAAATGTATCTAAT
>CAZJHC010000219.1:0-6348 GCA_964545645.1 uncultured Saprospiraceae bacterium | reverse complement strand
ATATATAAGTATAAAATCACCTTTTCAGTCAATAGTTCCTCAATTACCATTGATCCTAAGATTAAGGTGGGCTAATCAGGATGATTGATACCTCTTCTGGTCTATTGCTAATAAAGTACTGTATAGGACATATGTTCTTAAGGTTGAGTTTTGTGATGGCTTTATCCTTGTATTGCGTTACAAGTGAAGGGCAGAATGCGAAATTAGCTGATAGCCTAAAGGTAGTTTATCAGTCTGGTGCTTTTGATGAAAGTGAGCGTCTTCATATTCTTGAAGAAATCGCCTATCATGATCCTGATCCAGATCAAGCCCTATTATTTAGCAATGAACTTTTAAGTGAGTCTCTCAAAAAAAAGTCGATAGAATATCAAGTGTTGGCATACCTTCAAAAAGGCAATGCCCTTAGATTGAAGGGAGATGTGAGTGAAGCTTTAGAGAATTACTTCAAAGGTGTTGAACTGGCTAAACGTGAGTCCAATAACCGTGATTTGAGTATGCTCTATATTTCTATGGCTAATACATACTCTGTAATTGGAAATAGAGCCAATACGATCATGTATTATAATAATGCCATTGAGATATTAAAGAGTGAAAAAGACTCTTTAAACTATGCATCGGTTATTGAAAATTTAGGGGACGAGTATAATTTGAATTTTTCAAAGCCTGATTCAGCTTTATTGTTGTTTGAAGAATCGGGAGCTATTTTTAGAGCTCTTGATTATAAACCTGGTATAGCATATAATCTAGGTAACAAAGGATTAGCATATGCTCAGCAAGGTAAGAGTGAGTTGGCTGAAGCTAATTTGAAATCTGCAATAGAGATGTTGACAGATCTTGGTGATTTTTATCCTATTTGTGTTTATTTGCTTTATATGTCTGATGCATACGCAGACCAAAACAAATTTGATAGAGCATTCAGATATGCTCGACAAAGTCTAAAGTTAGCAAAACAGTATCAATTAAAGGATCAAATTGCTGAAGCACATCTTAAGATTTCAGAACTAGCAGAACAGACAGGTGACATCGCAATTTCCTTTAAGTCTTATAAAGAACATATCAAGTATAGGGATAGCGTGAAAAATATCACTGTAGTTCAGAACATGGCAAATGCTCGTGTAGAATTTGAGATTGCTCAAAAACAAATAGAAGTAGATTTATTAAATCAACAAAAGAAAAATCAACAAATAATAGTTGCAGCTACGGGTACTGCCTTGTTTTTGATTGGCTTTTTGGCTTTTGGCCTTCTTAGAAGAAATAGATTTATAAAAAGAACTAATAGTATCATTAAGGAAGAAAGAGATCGATCTGATCTTTTATTGCAAAACATACTGCCGATTCATGCTGCCAAAGAGTTAAAAGCACACGGGAAGGTCACAACCCAAAAATTTGAATCAATTACAATTCTTTTTACTGATTTTGAAGGGTTTACAGAAGTGGCAGAAAATCTTAGCCCGGAAGAGCTAGTGGAAAGTGTAGATTATTATTATTCTAATTTTGATAGGATTATAGAATTATATGGTCTTGAAAAGATTAAGACGATTGGAGATTCTTATATGTGTGCTGGTGGCTTGCCAACACCTACTGATGATCACGCACTTCAAGTTATAAAAGCGGCAATTGCAATTAAAGAGTTTGTGATAGAAGCTAAAAGTCGGCTCTCCAAAGCTACGGCAACATTTGATATAAGAATTGGAATCAATACCGGTTCAGTCGTAGCAGGGGTAGTGGGCACTAAGAAGTTTGCTTATGATATATGGGGTGATGCTGTCAACATTGCTTCTAGAATGGAAGGCGCATCAGAGACTGGTCAAATAAATATTTCTCAAGCAACTTACAATATTGTCAAGGATATCGTACACTGTAAAGACCGAGGAGTGAATTACAGACATAATACTGAGGATATAAAAATGTATTTTGTTAGAGGAGAAGGGGAGTCTAATGGATTAGAACTAAAACTTGACGAAACCAAAAGTGCTTAATATGGCAAAAAGAACCATAACAATGAGTAGGCCATAAGCCCAATATTGAGCGGATGGATACTTAGACGCAAACTCAGCTGTTAGATATCCACCTATGGCTTGACCTAGTCCTATGGTCAAACCAACCTTCCAATCAATCAGTCCACTATAGTGAAACATCGCTACAGCGATACAAGTGTATACAGCTACTATGATTGTTTTTAATGCGTTAGCTGAGATGAGGTCGTACTTAAGTATAAGTACGGTTACCACTAAAAAGACAATGCCCATACCCATCTGTATAAATCCACCATAAAAACCAAGTAAGAAGAACATAGGTAAGGCGAGCGGGTGGTTGATAATCTCTACCCCATGATTCTTGAGCCATCGTTTTGGTTTGATTAGAATCACGAAAAACATAATCACCAATAGATATTTGAATACAGTCTGAAAGGCTTCATTTGATACATTGATCGCTATTATTACACCAGTGATTGCTCCAATGGTTGCAGATACGATGGGCCATTTGGCTTTAGCCAAATGAATCTTTTTGTTTTTAAAAAATGAGTAACTCGATGACCATGACTGTAGAAGCACTCCAACTCGATTGGTACCGTTGGCAACATTTGGCGGAAGCCCGATGATCTCTGTCATGATACTCAAGGTGATGGCTGAGCCGTTGCCTGCGAGTGTATTCACAACACCTGCTAAGAAGCCACCCAAGATCGCTATAATGATCGTCGATGTATCAAGTTGCATCTGGTGGTATCTCCTGGCAAAGCTCTATCAAGACACCATTGGCAGACTTGGGGTGTACAAAACAAATGAGCTTATTGTCAGCCCCTTTCTTGGGCTCTTCATTGAGCAAACGAAACCCTAGATCTCTCAGTCGGCTCATCTCAGCAAGAATATCAGGAACGTCAAAAGCTATATGATGTAACCCTTCTCCTCTCTTCTCCACAAACTTAGAGATAGCGCTATCTGGATGGTCTGACTGCACCAGTTCGATCTTATTGGTGCCTATACGGAAGAAAGAAGTAGTGACATGCTCACTTTTAACCTCTTCGTGCTTGTAGGGTGCTACACCTAAGAGTTGCTCATAGATATGATCTGCTTTAGATAAATCCTTAACTGCTATGCCAATGTGTTCGATTTTGCGCATAAGTATGATTAAGGCTCAAAGTTAACAACTATGTAGTAGGCATAAAATAGGAGATTGTAGGGAGAGGTTCGGTCAGCTCAATCTTTTGGTTAACCTACTGAGTGAGGAGCCATAAAAGGGCTATATCCAGCTATATTAATGGAATGCGCACAGTTTTATTTTGCCACAAACCCATGGCAGAATATCTCTACCACAGCATCAGCATATCTTTCGATCACCTCCTCGTCATTGGTATCGACATCATAAAGATGTTTGATCAAAAAAGGATTGGAGAAAAAACTACTGGATATACCTATCAATAGACTTGGTTGAAACTCCTTGTCGATTCTTTTTACATTGCCAATCTTGCGTTGCTTTTTGAACAACTCGCCAGTTAAATTGAACAAGGGATAGATCAAATTTGTAATGATCCACTCGCTTCTTTCAGAATGTTCATCCATCTCTTGAGCGACAATCTTTGGAAATGCTGGATACTTGGCGTAAAAATGAACCAATTGCCTGATGACGACCTTGATCATTTGTATGCCATCTAGGTCCTTATGTATCTTTTTCGATTGCTCGAATTGTGCTATAAATTCATTGGCCAGTCTCTTGATGGATGCCTTCCAAAGTTCTTCTTTGTTACCGAAGTAATAGTGGATCAAAGACCTTGCAACACCAGCTTTCTTCGTTATCTCAGTTGTTGTTGTTCCTGAATATCCTTTTTCGGCAAATATGTTAACTGCTACATCACAAAGATGCTCGATATTGATCTCGGCATCAGCAGTGGGACGTCCTGGTTTTCTCTTTATTGAGTTGTTTCCTTGGCGTGGATTCTTTGCTGTTGTAGAAGTAAGTGTCGTTTCCATACTTATCTATTCAGGTTATTGGCGAAAATGCCAAATAATGCACAATATGCAGCATTTGTGACAATAACCCAACTTTCATTCTCTATTTAATGTTCTGAGTGATATATACAAAACACAATAAAGTCTTGCGAATAGTCACTTTAATGCTTTACATTTGAAGGCTTGATCTATTGGCAAATGTGCCAATAAGCAAAAGGTCAAAACTACTTGTTGTGTATGTGTGTTACACCGACCAGGCGGTAATTAACGTCTGACCAAATATTTAAGAAAGAACAAAAATTGTAATTATGGAAGCATATATCTATGATGCCATTAGAACTGTAAGAGGAAAGGGCAATAAAAAAGGAGCACTTAATACTGTGACTCCTACTCATCTGGTAACGCAAGTCTTAAAAGAACTAAGAGAGAAGCATGGCTTTGACCCTGAGCTCGTAGAGGATGTTATCTTAGGTTGTGTTACTCAAGTGATGGACCAAGGAGCTAATATCGCTAAGACCGCAGCACAGCAGTCTGGGTATGGCGACCACCTCTGTGGGGTAACACTCAATAGGTTTTGTGGGTCAGGATTAGAGTCAATTAATCAAGCGGCTGCATATGTTAAGTCAGGGTTTTCAGAACTTTTGATTGCAGGAGGGGTAGAGAGTATGTCACGTGTGAAGATGGGTTCTGATGGAGGAGCCTTGATGATGGACCCAGCAGTTGCGCTACCAGGTCATGCCATACCACAAGGTGTGTCAGCGGATTTGATCGCATCGAAGTATGGCTTTAGTCGCAACGATGTAGATTCATTTGCTGCAGAGTCTCAGAGAAGAGCGCTGGCAGCAGAGCAGGCAGGATTGTTTAAGTCAAGAATCGATGTCACTGACGTAAATGGTATCACAATGCTCACCAAAGATGAGAATGTACGACCAGGTACAACTGTTGAAACGCTTTCAGGCCTTCAACCTTCATTTGCTATGATTGGTGAGATGGGTGGTTTTGATGCAGTTGCATTAGATAGATATCCAGAAGTAGAATTTATAGATCATGTCCACCATGCAGGTAACTCTTCTGCGATTGTAGATGGTGCATCTCTTGCTCTTGTAGGTAATGAATCTGTGGGTGCAAAGCTTGGTTTAAAGCCAAGGGCTAAGATTAAATCAATTGGTGTAATGGGCACAGATCCAACCATGATGTTGACAGGGATCGCACCAGCGTGTCGCAAAGCTTTAAAGAAAGTGGGGATGGAAGTTGGTGATATTGACTTGTGGGAGATCAACGAAGCATTTGCTGTAGTGCCATTAAGAGCGATGCAAGACCTTGGAGTACCTCATGATAGAGTAAACGTTAATGGAGGAGCCATTGCTCTGGGACACCCACTTGGGTCAACAGGTTGTATGTTGATGGGAACGCTTATAGATGAGATGGAGAGACAAGGAAAGGGCACAGGACTTGTGACGCTTTGTATCGGTGGCGGCATGGGGATCGCTACAATTATTGAAAGAGTATAATCTACAATTAGAATATCCTAATTAGAAAATAAGAAAAGAGAAACTATACATGTCATTTAAAAATAAAATCCTTTCATACGAAGTAGATGCAGATGGTATCGGACTAATTACCATCAATATGGAAGACCATCCAGCTAACCTATTTAGCCCGGACTTCATGGAAACATTCTTTGATATCTCAAAGCAAGCGATTGCTGATGACAAAGTAAAAGGAGTGATCGTCACTTCTTCACGTCGTATGTTCATGGCTGGAGCCGATCTTAAGATGTTAGAAAAAGAAGTGACAGATGCTGAAGCTTTTTATCAAAACTCTCTCCAGATGCATAAGCATATGAGGGATATTGAGACTGGCGGAAAACCATTTGTTGCAGCGATCAATGGTCACGCATTAGGAGGTGGACTTGAGGTTTGTCTTTGCTGTCATCACAGAATAGCAGTGAATAACCCTAAGACTAAAATTGGATTTCCAGAAATTAAAGTAGGCTTGTTCCCAGGTGGAGGTGGTACTGCAAAAGCACCGTACTTGATGGGATTGCAACCAGCTATGATGGCTATCCTACAAGGTACAAACCACACGCCGGCTAAAGCGAAGTCTGCAGGTTTGATTCATGCTACGGTTGAGACTCAAGAAGAATTGATGCCAGCTGCTAAAAAATGGTTGATGGAGTCACCTAACGCTGTACAGCCTTGGGATGACAGAAAGCATAAGATTCCTGGTGGAGGATTATTTACACCTAATGGTGTTCAAACCATGGTCGGAGGTATCGGCAACGTACGCAAGTTGACGCACGGCAACTACCCGGCAGCTGAAGCAATTTTGAGTGTGATTCATGATGGTATCCAAGTGAAGTTTGACAGAGCGTTGGAGATAGAAGCTAGATATTTTACGA
>CAZJHC010000218.1:0-6376 GCA_964545645.1 uncultured Saprospiraceae bacterium | reverse complement strand
ATATAATGTCGCTGGTACTGTGTTACAAGGTGAGGGCGAATTTCCATTAGTCTTAGAATCCTCCTTGGGGTGCGATAGTTTACTACTTGTCAATATCGCTTACACCAAAGTTTATTTTCCTAATATATTTTCGCCGAACTCTATCATTGGGAATAACGAATTTAGACCCATTATAGCCGAAGGGGTTAATGCATCAGTGCGTATGAGTATCTTTGATCGCTGGGGCAGTCAAATCTATCAAGGTAGCGTCTGGGACGGTCAAGACTATCCGTCTGGGGTCTACGTATATAAAGTGGATATCTTATTTGAGCAAGGAGATCCAGAAGTCTTTTATGGAGAAGTGACCATGTTACGATAGACTTCCTTCAGTACGATAATTATATAGAGATGCTTACATTCGCTCTTAACAATTAATAAATCATTAGATATGATGACATTAAATAGAGCCTTCATAATAGGGTCAATCTTATTAATAGTCAGTTGTGGCTGTATCAGTCAACACCTCGCTGTACAACATCTTGATGCTCAATATGATAAATATAGTGCACTAGCACATCAAATATGGAGCAATCCAGAACTGGGTTATCAAGAGATTGCCTCCAGTGAGTTACTCAAAAGCACTTTAAGTGAGGCCGGATTTACCATAGAATCTGGTGTTGCCGAGATACCTACAGCTTTTATAGCGAGCTATGGTACCGGTGAGCCGGTCATTGGTATCATGGCGGAGTACGATGCTCTACCAGGTATCTCGCAAGACGCTGTCCCTGAGCAAAAGGAAGTAGTGCCTGGGGGCAATGGGCATGCTTGTGGCCATCACCTGTTTGGCGTAGCTAGCACGGCAGCTGCTATACAAACTGCTCAGTGGCTCAAAGAGTCAGGGCATAGCGGAACCATCAAATTAATAGGTACTCCTGCAGAAGAAGGTGGTGCTGGCAAAGTGTATATGGTCAGAGCAGGTATCTTTGATGATATGGACATCATGCTTCATTGGCATCCTGGCAACCAAAACAACGCTGGAGCCTACTCCTCCTTAGCCAACAAATCCGCCAAATTTAGATTCTATGGTATCGCCTCACATGCGGCCGTTGCCCCAGAGAATGGTCGCTCTGCTCTTGACGGTGTTGAAGCCATGAACTATATGGTCAATCTCATGAGAGAACACGTATCCCAGGATGCACGCATACACTATGTGATCACCAGCGGTGGGGAGGCTCCTAATGTAGTGCCTGCATTTGCTGAAGTGTTTTACTATGTGCGTCATCCACAGATGGATATCGCCAGAGAGACCTTTGATCGAGTAGTCAAAGCCGCAGAAGCCGCAGCTCTTGGCACCGAAACCCGCATGGAGTATGAAATCATCCACGGTGTCTATAATGTCATGCCCAATAAAACACTTGCATCAGTCATGCATGCTAACCTCAGTGCTCAGGGAGGCTTTACCTATACGGCAGAAGAGATGGCCTTCGCCCAAAAAATCAAAGAGACACTGCCAAAGAGATCGCAGCGTGATCTTAGCACAACCGAAGAGGTGGCCCCATTTCAAATAATTGAAAAAGGTCAGGGAGGCTCCACAGATGTCGGAGATGTCAGCTGGGTAGTTCCAACGGCAGGTCTCAGTACCGCAACTTGGGTGCCAGGGACCAGTCCACATACATGGCAAGCCGTAGCAGCGGGTGGGATGAGCATAGGATACAAAGGAATGATGCTCGCAGCTAAGACCTTGACCATGACAGCCATTGATCTCTACAATAATCCTGATACTATAACTCGAGCTACAGAAGAGCTCAAACAAAGAGTAGGTCCAGACTTCGAGTATCGTGCGCTATTGGGTGATAGAGAGCCACCATTGGATTATAGGAAATGAGATATGTATCGATTTAGTAAAATAAGACAGACTACATTGGTTGTACTAGTATAATAATCCATATCTCTTCTCACTACTTCTCTACAGCAATGCGCTCATGAAGGGATAATACATATGTGTAGGCTATATTATGATGAATATATAACCAATAGTCTACATTTACACTTATGTCCGATAATCCTACCGATAGTTACTACGACCAAGAATATTACGACCATCAAGAGTTTATCGCTGATGGGGGCCAAGAGCTCCTGCGGATAGATAAATTTCTCATGAATCGCTTGGAGAGCGTCTCTCGTAATAGATTACAATCTGCTATCAAGGCTGGCGCAGTATCGGTCAATGATAAGAATGTCAAACCTAACTATCGCATTAGGCCCAATGATGTCATCAAAGTTATCCTACCTAAAGGCTCAGACAATCCTGATCATATTATTCCTGAGGATATCCCCCTTGATATCGTATATGAGGATGATCACATTATGGTGATCAACAAGGCTGCAGGTTTGGTCGTGCATCCAGGTACTGGCAATCAAACTGGCACTCTTGTCAATGCACTGGCGCATCACTTTAAAGAGCACGTATTACCTGTAA
This sequence comes from uncultured Saprospiraceae bacterium, assembly GCA_964545645.1. Lineage (GTDB taxonomy): Bacteria > Bacteroidota > Bacteroidia > Chitinophagales > Saprospiraceae > GYS-P2D. The sequence continues at coordinate 3,918 of CAZJHC010000218.1, read as the reverse complement.
TGCCTAGTAATAGTCCTGATCGCCCAGGACTAGTGCATCGACTGGATAAAGACACTACGGGACTTATGGTGATCGCTAAGACAGAGCCAGCGATGACCCATCTTGCCAAGCAGTTCTTCGATCATAGCATCGAGAGAAGTTATCATAGCATCGTATGGTCAGGATTTGACAAGGAAGAAGGGACCATCGAAGGACATATAGGTCGACACCCTACAGAACGTCTCAAGATGCACGTATTTGAAGAGGGAGAAGAAGGGAAGCATGCCGTATCACACTATCGAGTGATCCATGACTACTACTATGTATCTCTGATAGAGTGTCGTCTGGAGACAGGCCGCACCCATCAGATCAGAGTTCATATGAACCATATCGGTCATCCAGTCTTTAATGATGATAGATACGGTGGTGACAGAATACGAAAAGGCACGGTATATAGCAAGTACAAAAGGTTTGTCGAAAACTGCTTTGATTTATGCCCTCGACAAGCATTACATGCTAAAAGTTTGGGTTTCGTACATCCACATACGGGCGAACAGATGCAATTCTCCTCTGAACTGCCAGAAGATATATCTGCAGCCCTTGAAAAATGGAGGCAATATTTTGAAACAAAAGGTGGCAAAACAGATTAAAGAAATAAGCTAATAATATCCGTGACACTCCGACAACGAATCTCAACCTTATCACAGCTGGGTCAACGCCTTACAGAAACAGACTCTGTAGTCTTGGCCGATATAATTCAAGGTGCTTATCTAAAAAATCAATGGTTTACAATAGAAAACATCAAGAATTCTCTGAATGCTATCTGTCAAGAATATCTTGATGAAGAGAAGCTCACTAATTGGGTAGAGTCCTATGATATAAATGATACACCATCAGGCAAAACGGTCGGTATCGTGATGGCAGGCAACCTGCCACTTGTAGGATTTCATGACTTGATCTGTACCTATATCTCAGGTCATAAAACCATGTACAAATTGTCCAGCAAGGATGATGTTTTGTTGCCGGCGATCGTCGATATCATGTGTGATATAGAGCCCCTTTGCAGAGACTTTTTTATCCAGGTCGAACGACTCAAAGGCTATGATGCTGTCATAGCGACGGGCGGGGACACGGCCGCAGTACATTTTGAATACTATTTTAGAAATTATCCGCATATCATCCGTAAGAATCGTAATTCTGTGGCTGTCCTCAGTGGTGCAGAGTCAAGTGATGATCTCAAACGATTGGGTCATGATGTGTTCGACTATTTTGGTTTGGGATGTCGCAGTGTGTCCAAGCTGTATCTACCTGTAGGCTTTAATACAGATAGATTATTTGAGGCTTTCTATAGTTTTGGGGATATCATACATCACCATAAGTACAAGAATAATTACGATTACAATAATGCTACCCTCATCCTGACTAAGCAAACCTTCCTAACTAACGACTTTCTGATATTAAAAGAAGATAAATCGATAGGATCAAGGATTGCCACGCTACACTACGAGCACTATCATGATATAGAGGTACTTACTAAGGCCCTTAAAGGACAAATGGAAGGCTTGCAATGTGTTGCCAGCAAGGACCCTATTAATCATATCGACCATATCCCTCTGGGTCGATGTCAACAACCTACACTCAGTGATTATGCCGATCACATAGATACGATGTCGTTCTTAACTCAATTGTCATGACTAAGCAACAAAAAGCAGATGACATCGTCCAGATACTCGAAGGGCTGTACCCTGAGGTGCCAGTCCCTTTAGACCATAAGGACCCTTATACCCTACTTGTAGCGGTTCTCTTATCTGCTCAGTGCACTGACTTACGAGTCAATAAGGTCACACCATATCTTTGGGACCTTGCGGACAATCCCTTTGATATGTCTCAGCAGCGAGTAGAAGATATCAAGGCGATTATCAGACCTTGTGGCTTGTCTCCTCGCAAATCCCAAGCGATCTATGATCTCTCACATATCTTGTTAGATCAGCATGATGGTGAGGTGCCACAATCATTCGAGGCATTGGAAGCACTGCCTGGTGTTGGGCATAAGACGGCCTCGGTAGTGATGTCTCAAGCATTTGGAGTGCCAGCATTTCCTGTGGATACACATATCCATCGATTGGCTTATCGCTGGTGCCTCAGTACTGGTAAAAATGTTGATAAAACTGAAAAAGATTTAAAAAGATTATTTCCCCGAGACCTCTGGAACAAGCTTCACTTGCAGATTATTTTTTTTGGTCGGGAGTACTGCCCTGCTCGAGGACATAACAAGCATGTCTGTCCTATATGCGCTAAGTATGGACGCAAAACTTTAAAGTAATGGACATCCACTATAGAATAGCGACTTATCACGATTATATATCCATAGCTCAGATACATGCCGACAGCTGGAAGGTTCATTATCGAGATATCCTCGAAGCGGACTATTTAGAGACCGTAGTAGATGCAGACCGGCGCCAAGTATGGCAACAAAGACTGGGGCATCCTAAGAAGAATCAATATGTAGTGGTAGCAGAGAGCGAAGGAAGAGTGATTGGTTTTGGATGTGCTTACTGGGATTATGATGATAAGTATCACAACTATCTAGACAATCTCCATGTGCAGAACGATTTTGGCGGAAACGGTATAGGGAGGATGATCATGAATTACATCGCTCATGAGCTCCTTAGTAGATCTGAGCAGAGGGAGCTATTTCTTTGGGTATTTGAGCAAAATAAAAAAGCGCTTAGCACCTACCAGTATTGGGGCGGTGAGCCATTAGAAACCACTTATCTCGATATGCCCAGCGGAGGAGGTGGAGGGAGAGCGACAAGAGTGCAATGGATGGACGCTCAGGTCTTATTAAGACAAGATGCTCCTGCCCTCAAGCTGCCACCCTATATACCTATTGATTGTAATCTATATGATTACTTAGAGATACTGGCGATGCGTCGTAAGAAGATCACGATACTGTTTCATGATTACAATCAACCACTAACCGATAGCATAAGTGCGCTCAATAGCGAACAAAAAATAGAATACCTAACCACCTCTAAAGGATATAAAATTAGGTTAGATCGCCTCAAAACTATTAGCTCTCTAAATGGCGAAATCATCGTAGATTACAGTACTGGCAACCATTGCAAAATAAAAGATATTAAATAAAATCGGTCAAGGCAAACACCTTGACCGACAGAACTGACTCTAAAAGCAACTATCTCACTTCGCTAAAAGACTAATTAATCAAGACCATTCTTTTTATATCAGAATACTCATCGGTATCTATGCTGTAATACAAGACACCGGAGACATTGAGATCATCATCTTTGAGGATAATCTCATTCTTGCCTGCTTGGTAATTGGACTTGCTATGATACACCATCTTTCCATTAACATCTGTCACTGTAAACTCGACCATAGACGCTTTGGGTAAAGAAAACTCTATCGTAGTTAAGTCTACAAACGGATTAGGCGTATTCTGTGACAGGTAGAAATCATCAGATTTTTCTTCTTGAGCAGCATAGTATTGGAGACTTAATGAATAAGTTTCCAATTGGGTAGAATAAAATTCTGCTCGAAGGTCATCAGATTGTAAATCGATGAAATCTGATAATGTTCCATCCTGTAACGCTAAGAAATACATATTAAATAAGGTTTCATCCCCTTGTAATGTGAGTGGCGTAACATCATGCCAGCTTACAGCTATCGTGTTAGCACCTTTCTCCATTGAATGGTTAATTTGCTCTTTGGCCAGTCTAATAGACTCTCCTTCGAGTCCAGCATATCGGAGCACTTGATGATCATAGTCAAATGCCATCTGCAACCCTAATATCTCAGTCAACTTATTTGCCCTAATCGGTATGGCTATAATATCTCCAGCTGAGATACTTCGATCCTCTATGATCAAGGTGTGATTATATCTCGACCCGGCATAGTTTCCTTGGGCCAAGGCAGAAC
>CAZJHC010000217.1:0-6446 GCA_964545645.1 uncultured Saprospiraceae bacterium | reverse complement strand
AATAAATGCTGTTATTTCTCTTAATCTCTAAACCATAGAAAGTCTACTAACTTATGGGTATTCTCAGCACCTTAAGAAGGATGACTATAAGTGCATATAGCATCAATCACTACTGGAAATTGAAAAATTCCAAGAATGGATAGGCATCATATTCAGCCTTTTCTATTCTCAGTACGCCAAAATTAAGTTGTGCGATTATACTTCCTTACGCCTGAGCAGTCGGAGTAAAATTAAGCGGCAGATTAGGTTCTTGCTTTTTCTCTTTGACCGCACCGTGCAACTTTTCGTATTTAACTAAATTATCATGTAGCGCCTTCAGAAATCGTTTGGCATGCTCCGGTGTCATGATTACTCTGCTCTTGACTCTTGCTTTAGGAACATTTGGTAGTAGCCTCACAAAATCCAATACAAACTCAGAGTGAGAATGGGATATGATTGCCAAATTAGAATATACACCCTCAGACATTTCTTCTGATAGCTCAATATTCAATTGATTCTGCTTCTTCTTAGCTTTTTCCTCTGCCATTATTGCTGACTTTTTATTTTACTCAAAGAAAATGAATAATTGGATATAAATGTTGTCTTATTTATATTAAATTTTTTCATTAAGTATAAACTACCTATAATATTTATTTCTACTTTTGTTCTAACCTAAAGATGAAACCGATGAAAATGGAACCTATTCATGAATCATTTCGTGATGTCCCTATCAAATCTCCCTTAAAAGAAGATACTTTACTCTCCCTTATCATTATAGTATTCGCCTTGTTGGGATTAACAATGTGCATGATTGCTGGATGATTTATTGTCTAAATCATTATCTTGGTCACCGTACTAAGCATTACTTAAACATATAGTATTGACCGTTTTGATAGATAAACTAAAAGCATTTCTTGAATATTGCGGATTTGGAGTTTGCCAGTATTTGGGCGAAAAAATGGGTATCAGAAGTTCTTTAGTACGACTTAACTTTATATACCTGTCATTTATAACAATGGGTTCTCCATTATTCATTTATCTCGTCATTGCCTTTTGGATCAATATCAAAAAGTATATCAAAAGAGGTGTCAGCGTGTTGGCAGACTAATCAATTAGAAAAGGCATATTTTATAATATTGGCCCCCATTTGAAGGGCTTTGAGGCGCTTAGCAGGTCGATCATTATGTACCTCTTGATCTTCCCAGCCATCTCCCAGATCAGTCTCATAGGTATAAAAGCAAACGACACGACCTTCCCATATGAGGCCAAAACCTTGAGCTGGCTGATCGTCATGCTTGTGGATCTTAGGTAGGCCAGCAGCAAATTTAAATTGGTTATTATAGATCTCATGATCAAAAGGTAGTTCTACAAAATCCAATTCCGGAAAAACTTTTTTCATGGCAGGACGAATGTACGGATCCATACCATAGTTATCATCGATATGTAAAAACCCTCCACCGATCAGGTAGTTTCTGAGATTATCTGCGTCAAGATCTGAAAACACGACATTGCCATGACCCGTCATATGCACCCAAGGATAATTGTACAACTCTGGTGACCCAACCTCTACAGTGGCATAGTCTATAGATATATTAGTAAACAACTCCTTATTGCAAAACGCCGCAAGATTAGTTAATGCAGTCGGGTCAGCATACCAATCACCACCACCACTATACTTTAACAAGGCGATCTCCACTTTATTGCTACTAGTAAATCCGCATAGAATCATTCCTATAGTGATAGCCATGATCAATCTGTATACACTCATAATACTTCTTTAATGTCTTGATGTTGTATTTTATTGTTGAGCGCCACAAGACTGACGACCGCTGCTGTCTCCGTTCTCAATCTCGCAGAACCCAGATTGATAGGAATACATCCCGAGTCGACGGCACTTGCAACTTCTTGATCGGTAAAATCCCCTTCAGGCCCAATTAATATCCCTTGAGATTTTTCATCTGACAGCTGCTGTCGATACAACGTCTTTTGTCCAGCTCTATAATGAGCTATATACATTTGGTAGGATGACATATCCCTCAAACAATAATCAAAACTTACGACTCCCTGTATCTCTGGCAAATAAAGGCGCTTGGATTGCTTCATGGCACTCAGCATGATCTTGGCTAACCTAACCAAGTTTACTTTTGATCGTTCCGATCTTTTGCAATTGACCAGCGTTATTCTTGCAACACCTATTTCTACGGCTTTCTCGATCATCCACTCCAACCGAGTATTATTCTTTAAAAGTCCCACCGTCAAGGTTGGCAGCGTGGGTCTTGAGGTCTGTTGTTCGACGATTGTGCTATCAGAGATGATCACCTCTGATTTTTTACTGCTTGAGATAACTCCTCGATATCTTGTTCCCTGCCCATCAAGGACATTGATAACATCTCCTACCTTATTACGTAAGACTTTGGCACAGTGCTGAGCCTCTTGATCAGAGAGATAGATCTTAGAACCTTCGATATGTTGACTATAGAATAATTGCAATTTTGCGCATGCTAAAAACCGAAATGCAAGTTTAAGGAGTTTAAATTACCTTTGCCGCTTTTTATTGATAGCTTATTTATACAACTCACTATCGATTTACGATAGTACCAATATTGCCACAATATTTAACTCTCCTATGGGTACATTGATAACATTGGGACAATTCTTTCTAAGCCTTTCTATTCTTGTCATTTTACATGAATGTGGGCATTTTTTCCCAGCTAAATGGTTCAAGACCAAAGTTGAAAAATTCTATCTATTCTTTGACCCTTGGTTCTCGTTAGTCAAATTTAAAAGAGGAGAAACAGAATATGGCATCGGTTGGTTACCATTCGGAGGCTATGTTAAGATAGCCGGAATGATTGATGAGAGCTTTGATAAAGAACAAATGGATGGACCAATACAAGATTGGGAGTTCAGAGCCAAGCCAGCTTGGCAGCGACTCATTATCATGTTAGGAGGGGTTACAGTCAACTTTATCCTTGGCATCTTAATATTCGCAGGTATCTTTTTAAACTGGGGTGACGCCTATCTACCTGTAGATAATGCCACCTACGGTATCGCAGTTGAAGAACTTGGAGAAAATATCGGATTACAAAACGGAGATAAAATCATCTCTGTTGGCGACAGAAAAATAGAAAAACTCTACCCTAACAACCTCGTCAAAGAAATCGTCATTAATGAGGCAAGAGACATAGTGGTGATGAGGGAGGGAAAGACAGTCACTCTTAAAGTTGATGACGACATAGCCAAGTCCTTATCGAGCTACGATAACAAGGATAAATTGGTATACACGCCAAGAATGCCGGTGGTCATAGCCAAGTTATCTCCAGACATGCCTGCCGCACAAGCCGGCATTCAAAAAGAAGATCAATTGCTATCCATCAATGGGGAGCCATCATTTTTTTATGATCAGTTCTTAACAATAGCAAGTAAATCTTCAGGCCAAGAAGTAACCATAGTGGCACTCCGAGGTACAGACACAATCTCTGTAGATCTTGCATTTACTGAGAGTGGCAAACTGGGCTTCAACTCCTATAGTTGGCAAAAATTCTTTAAAGCTGAACGGACGAGTTATACTTTGGGGGAAGCATTCGTGGGCGGCTACCATCGCAGTGTCGATTTTTTAAATAGTCAACTTAAGGCATTTGGACAAATGTTCAGAGGCAAAATGGATGTCAAAGAATCTGTCGGCGGCCCTATCGCCATCGCAACGATGTTTGGCAATACATGGGATTGGTTACAATTTTGGAATCTGACGGCGTCCTTGTCGATCATTTTGGCATTTATGAACCTGCTGCCCATTCCGGGCTTGGATGGTGGTCACGTGCTCTTCCTATTGTGGGAGATAGTTACAGGGCGCAAGGCCAGCGATAGAGTAGTAGAATATGCAACAATGGCAGGATTTATATTGCTACTAGCTCTTATGGCAACGATATTTTGGATTGATTTATCTCGACTATTTTAAGATGACCTATTTCGAGTTATTTGAGGTACCTGAGTCATTTGAGATAGATCTTAAGCTTTTAAAAAAGAAATTTCTATTGCTCAGCAGAAAATATCATCCTGACTTCTATACGTTAAAAGATACCCAAGAACAAAATATGGCTCTTGAGATGTCGGCAGCCATAAACAGGGCATACAAAGTCCTCAAAGATGAAGAAAAGCTAACCTCCTATATTCTTAGTCTGAATGATATCGAGACAAGCGATAAAGAGGCGATATCACAAGAGTTTCTTATGGAGATGATGGATATCAATGAGCGCCTCATGGAGTTGCAATTTGATCCACGACCTAAGGAGAAACAATCCTTGATAAAAGAAATAAAGGGCATCGAGGATGACATAAAAAATGAAATGTTTGGCCTAAAAATGTCGTATAATGTTAATAATTCTAAAAAAACCTTGCTTCATTCCATCAAAAACCTACACCTTAAGATGAAATATCTTTCGAGGTTGAATAGTCAAATAATATCTATGTAGGAGCGACACATGCTCCAGTGATAACAATCCAAGTAATTAACCTAATGAGTATTAAAAATTTAGCGGGAGAAAAGTGGGCCCTCGTGACTTTTAAAAGAGACACTAAATCAAAAAACTATTTCATATCTAATCTAGGTAGAGCCAAATCTATAGATAAGCTTACTGAAGAAGAAAAGCTCATGAAGACCCACCCCGATCATCGAGGATTCTATAGAGCAAGTATCAAAGTGGTAGGCAATCTTAATCAGGCGTTATACGTGCATAAGGAGGTAGCCAAGCATTTTATTGAGCCTGAGACAGAAGAGCACATCCATGTCATCCACAGAGATCTCAACAGAAAGAACAATCACTATAGCAACATCATCTGGGTCAATGATATAGATTGGAAGCTCTATATAAAGGAGCGAGCCAAGAAGTTTGGCTTCAAAAAATCTACCAAAGGAGGCTACTATAAACTGACCGCAGCACAAGTTGCCATCATCAAAAAGCAGCTCCTGACAGGTAAAACTCGACGCAAAATGATTGCGAAGAGATTTGGTGTTTCTACTACCCAACTTAAGCGCATCGAAAGAGGCGAAAACTGGGGTCATGTAGAACCTGCAAAGTGATCTTAAATTTTTGTCTTTGGATTGTATTAATTCTATATTTTTGCACTCCTTTGATAAGGACAGGCCGATGTGGCGGAATTGGTAGACGCGCTGGATTCAAAATCCAGTTTCTTCGGAAGTGGGGGTTCGATTCCCCCCATCGGTACTTGAAAGCCTTCTGTTAGTGCAGAAGGCTTTTTTAATTGTGACTGCCTCCCTAATGACAAGACTTTGATTCTAAAATCAAGGAGCATAATTTTCTACTTTCTTAAGGATAACACCTACTGGCACCAAGCGTCTGCTTCTGATCTCAGTTTATTTTCGTGGAGTGACCACCAAAAAAAAATTGAGCTTTAATCAAAGGACCCACCTTTAAGATAGCTTAGTTGTTTTTCTATTCTCTGGAATCTATTATGCTATATCATTCCTCAATGATGTTTTGTTCTTTCAGTCGTTCGATAGCATTCACCTGATTACTGATAAATTTAGACTTCTTAATCTCTGAATCGGCAAAAGTATTAGGAGGATAAAAAGAATGCTGGCTGTAGGAAGGAGCATAAAGTTCAAATCGCTGCCTAGCAATATAGTTTTTCATTCCTACAGTACCTCTATATTGTCGTAAGGATCTGATACTGATATAACCATTAGCGACGATACTCTCTCCGGTCAATGCTTCAGCGAGCACACTACCATGATAATCCACGATCTGTGAGTGGCCATCGGTACTTTCTGATAATACTAAACCACCTTTTATGCCCGCAGAGTTAGCGGATATAACATAACAGACATTCTCGAGTGCTCGGGCTCTTTTGGCAATGTTCTTTTTGGACAATGTACTACTTCCTATTTCAGACGAGCTATGTAATATGACTTCAGCCCCACGCATCATAAGACATCGAGTAACCTCTGGGTATAATATTTCTTCTGACGCTACACAGGCTAGCTTACCAAGCTCAGTATCAACTACGGGATAAAGACTCTCATAACCATATAAATCTATATATCGATCTATGACATCATGAGGTGTCACTGAATACATAGAATTGAGACGACGATAATTGAGTATCATCTTTCCCTTATTATCTAAAATGAATGAAGATTGAAAATAGAAATTAGGAAAATTAGGATCCTCCTCATAGTAGTTACCCGATAGGAATACATCCAGATCTCTGCATATCTGACCTAATTTATTAAAGATTTCGTCTTCTTTAGTTATAGCAGCTTTTTCTTTCCATTCAGCAATTGATTCGTGAGTTGGATAGCTTGTTAAGAAGTATTCTGGCAATACTATTAATCTCGTGGCTGATCCAATAAATCTTTTTGCTCCAGCAATCTCTTTAGCTAATATAGATACCGTAGTATCCATCATTGCTCTTGCTTCATCATGATTGCTACACTTATTTACAGC
>CAZJHC010000216.1:0-6504 GCA_964545645.1 uncultured Saprospiraceae bacterium | reverse complement strand
ATTGTATAGTATGTAAAAAACTTCTTGACCAAAAGATATACTCAATCGCTCTTTCTGGAAAAGATGTCTCAAAAGTACATTGACAGTAGGTCTTGTTATATACCTATTTTGAGAGAGAGTATAGCCTTTTTTATGATAGGCCTCTCCTTAATATTGTTAGAGACTGTCGCATTAATTATTAGAGTTGAAATAATTGTTTCTAAAAGGGTAGATCTATTTGCATTTTCCGTGATGAGGACAGGTAGCAAACCTTTTTAAACATTGATTTTGTCAGAATCAGAAAAAGTAGATTTTGTAGTATTCCATCATACGCTTATAGATAGAACCTTGCTATCAGAGTCTAAATTCTCTGTCCCTTTTAATTAGTCTGAGTAAACACACTGTGAGGTATTCACTATATTCAGGTTACAAGTGAATATTATGAAAAATTATGTTGTCCTCTTATTGATGTTACTATCATCAGGTTTGCTATCAGCTCAAGATGATGAGTCTACAGCGGAGGAATACTTTGAGCCTTTAAAATACAGAAATATAGGCCCCCATAGAGGAGGGAGATCTGTGACCGCTACAGGAGTAATTGGAGACCCGTTGACCTACTATATGGGAATCACAGGGGGAGGATTGTGGAAGACAGAAGATGCTGGACAATACTGGAATAATATATCGGATGGATACTTCCAAACAGGTTCTGTAGGTGCTGTCGCAGTAGCCCCAAGCGACCCTAACATTATCTACTGCGGCATGGGAGAGCACGCTGTAAGAGGGGTGATGACCCATCACGGTGATGGAGTATACAAGTCTATTGACGCTGGTAAGACTTGGAAGCATATCGGTCTACAAAAAACACAGCATATATCAAGGATTGTCATCGATCCTGATAACCCTAACATAGTCTATGTTGCGGCCCAAGGAGCTCTATATAGCCAATCGGAAGAGAGAGGTGTCTATAAATCCATAGATGGAGGCAGTACTTGGCAAAAAGTACTCTATAAGGGTCCAGGAAAAGGAGCTGTAGAGTTATCTATGGATGCGAACTATCCGCACATCCTATATGCTGCCATGTGGGAATATCAGAGGTACCCGTGGATGATTAAAAGTGGGCCTACTAGTGGCTTATATAAGTCCGTAGACAGTGGAGCGACATGGACAGAGTTAAGTGATGGACTCCCAAAGGAAAAAGGCAAAATGTCGATAGCCGTTGCGCCCTCTAACTCTGAGAAAGTCTATGCACTAATCGAAGGTAATACCCTGCAAGATAAGAGTGGACTGTTCGTGTCTGATGATGGGGGAGATAGTTGGTCAAAGATCAGTGGAGACAACCGACTCACTCAGCGAGCATGGTACTATATAGAACTGTTTATCGACCCTACTGATGATGAGACCATATATGTACTTAGTGCGCCAGCCCTAAGATCAGAAGATGGTGGAAAGACCTGGGAACGGATAACGGGGACCCATGGAGATTATCATGACTTGTGGATCAATCCGGATAATCCCAAAAACCTCTGTATTGCCAATGATGGAGGAGCGGCGATTAGCTTTAACTATGGCGAGACCTGGTCGAGACAAAGTAACATGCCTACCTCGCAGTTCTATCGAGTCAATGTTGACAACCAGTTTCCTTATAATATCTATGGCGGTCAGCAAGATAATAGCTCCGTGAAAATTGCCAGTAGATCTATAGGCGGAAGATCTATTACTGAACGAGATTGGACCTACTCTGCAGGAGGAGAAAGTGCTTTCTTGGCCTTTGATCCTGATGATCCGCAATATGTCATGGGAGGATCTTACCTCGGCACCATAGAAGTCTTGGATTATAAAGCCCAAGCAACCACAGATGTGATGGAAGCTCCAATCCAATATCTTGGCCGAGCCGCAAGAGATATGCGATACCTTTTCAATTGGAATGCACCGATCATATGGTCTCAGCATGAACCAGGTACTTTTTATCATGGGGCACAGTATGTACTGCGCACAGATGATATGGGGCAATCTTGGCGAGAGGTGTCCCCTGACCTTACTCGTAATCAGGATGATAAACAAATGAAAGGTGGCGGTCCGCTCACTGTAGAGGCTGTTGGAGCAGAAAACTATGGTACCCTCAGTTACATGATAGAATCCCCTCATGAGAAGGGAGTTCTCTGGACCGGCAGTGATGATGGATTAGTTCAAATGACCAAAGATGGTGGGGCTAACTGGATTGATGTAACCCCTAAAGGATTAAAGGAATGTCTGATCAATGCGATTGATATCTCTCCTCATGACCCAGCTACAGCATACATAGCGACGACCAGATATAAGTTTAACGATCATACCCCTGCTATATACAAGACGACGAACTACGGTAAGTCATGGCAAAATATAAGCCAAGGGATACCATATGGAGCATTTACTAGAGTCGTAAGAGAAGATGAAGTAAGGAAGAACTTACTCATTGCCGGTACTGAGACAGGTATCTATGTCTCGTGGAATGGTGGCGACCAATGGGAGCCGTTTAATATCAATCTACCTGTAGTCCCTATCACTGATCTTATCATACGCCATGATGATTTGATTGTGGCGACCTCTGGGAGATCGTTTTGGATTCTTGATGATATGAATGTTCTAAGACAGTATGAGTCAGCTGATACAGGATTTAAAATATATGAGCCGGAGGATGCTATGTTGATCAATGGATCCAGCCCGCTAAATGGTAATAGCAAGTCATTTGATGGAACACATCCTCTACATGGTGTCAACCCAGCTAATGGAGCTGTGCTGTACTATGAGGTACCGGAAGTGACAAAAGGTGAAGCATTAACTCTTGATATCATGGACATCAATGGGCAGCTGATACGAACTATTAGTTCTATTAAAGATTCAACCTATGTCAGATATGATGGTGGGCCCCCTCCAGCACCAGCATTAAGCAAGAAAAAAGGATTAAATCGATTCGTCTGGGATCTGCGTCACAAGATTATGCCAGGTGTCGAAGGTGTGTATATAGAAGCAAGCTATAGAGGACATAAAGTTGTCCCTGGTACCTATACCTTGAAATTATCTCATGGAGATATAACAAAAACCACACAATTGAAAGTAAGCGCTAATCCAAATTATCCATTGAGCCAGGCAGATTATGAATCCTACTCATCATTTATGACTACTCTGGAATCTGAGTTGACAGTGATGCATAATCAGGTTAATGTCCTAAAGGCCAAATATGATCAGATCAAAGAGCTCTCGACCAAACTTACTCAATACCCCGATCTGAGTAATAAGGCTATAGCACTCATGACCAAACTAAAAAATTGGGATAGCTCCATGATTCAGCGCTTATCCCAGGCTTATGATGATGTCGAAAACTTTGAAAATAAGTTTACTGCCGAATGGATGTTTCTGATCAATCAGACAGAAAGTGATGTGCCAAGAGTGAATCAGGGAAGTAGAGAACGATATGCTGAATTAAGCCAACAATGGAAGGAACTGAATAAAACAGGGACGCAACTTTTGACGCAGGATATACCCCAGTTCAATAATGAGCTATGGGATGCTGGGATCGGAGCCATATGGTCTAAATAAATGCCCATATCGAGTATCTTGTAATGTAGATAAACAAAAAAAAGGGCTCAGTAATGAGCCCTTCATTCGGTAATAAATTTGATCCGTCGTTTTCATCTCTAATCAGAGGATCAACAAGTGTGTAAGTTCTGGTTACAATATCTTTTGTATTTATAGGACCATTATCGATTAGTGGTCCCCTTAGAAAGTAATTGCGCTAATTGATATAATGGAAAGTGGACGACACTATTAATTATGAGCGCCATGTATGCATTGATCTATCTGCTCAGGTTTCAGATAATAGGTCTCTTTAGTTTGCTTGTATTTGGTGGTTAGATTACTATTATTAAGAACAAAGTGCGACCAATCTCTGAGTTGATGGCCTAAGCCTTTTTTGATGACCAGATAGTCGACGGCTTTTTCATAATCCTCTTGATTACGTTTTTTTAAATACCAAAATCCAGTTTTGATGATCTCCCAGTTGGTTTTGAAGTGATAGTCTATAATGTGACACAACTCATGTGCTATGATGCCGATCTGGGCATTGAATGGGATATCCTCAAGTAACAACCCATTCTTACTTCGCTCTGTATTGATAAATACAAAATACTCTCGTTTGCCTCCCAACACAGTCCATATATTAGGTCGTGCTTGCATAGTCATGCTGATGGATCGAAATTTTAATGAGATGTTGGTTTGAGCCAATTCGGGAAATAGTTGACAGATTAGGGTGAACTGTTTTGTCAAGTAATCTGGGACATTATTAATATATATGTCACCTTTATCTTCAGAGATTAAACTTGGGTCTATGTGTTGTAATGGTGCTATTTGATGAAGTATCACATGCGACATACATCGTTCATAGATACTAGTATCAAAGGTTAAGTCTGTATGATTGTGATGAACTCCCATAGTTACGCATTTTGAATGGCCGCCCTGACGCTGCCATGAGCGAGCAGTAGTGCTTTAGATTCATCATAAGTTAAGCCAGTAGTTTTCATCACCATCTTAGTACCACGATCGACGAGCTTATTATTGCTGAGTTGCATATCTACCATCCGATTATCTTTAACCCTTCCTAACTTGATCATAACGGAAGTAGAGATCATGTTCAATATTAGCTTTTGAGCGGTTCCGCTTTTCATACGAGTACTACCAGTGACGAACTCTGGGCCTACGACGACTTCAATAGGGTAGTCTGCTTGAGCAGATATTGGAGCACTGGGGTTACAACTAATGGAGCCAGTAATGATTCCATTATTTCGACAATCAGCCAATCCTGATACCACATAGGGGGTGCTTCCAGATGCGGCTATGCCTATGACCACATCTCCCGAATCTATCTGATATTCTTGGAGGTCTTTCCAGGCTTGATGGGGATCATCCTCAGCGAACTCTACAGCCTTACGCATGGCACCATCACCCCCGGCCATGATGCCAATGACCCAATCATGTGGTACGCCAAAGGTGGGAGGGCATTCAGATGCATCTACAATACCTAAGCGGCCGCTGGTGCCAGCTCCTATATAAAATAGACGCCCTCCATGCTTCATTTTATTGTAAATGGCATCGACCAGAGGCTCTATAGAAGCCATTTGCTCCTGTATGCATATGGCAACTTTCTGATCTTCTTGGTTGATATTGCTGAGAAGTTCATAGGTAGACATCTTTTCTAAGTGGCGATATAGAGAGGGCGATTCTGTGATTTTTTGGGGCATAGATAGCTTGAGCTTTTGAATAGTTATCTTCCACAAAAGTCATTAAAATTATTGAATTCAAGCTAAGTATCGTGGTGGCCTCCTATGCTTAGTCGCTTGCTCATAGGCATAAGCGATCTCTATCAATGTACTCTCAGACCATGCACGTCCAAAAATCGATATGCCTACAGGGAGCTCATCAATAAACCCCATAGGCACTGTGATACTCGGATAACCCGCCTGAGCAGCTGGTGAGGATACGCCTATATGAAAGGTATCTCCATTGATTAAGTCAGTCTTCCATGCGGGTGAATTAGTCGGCCCGATTATAGCATCGAGATGATGTTCCTTCATGACACGATCAATGCCTAGCTGCCGACGCCCATAGAGCATTCGCTCTCGAGCATTGATATAGGCTGTATCTGAGAGGCCTCCTTTGGCAGCTGCCATCTCAAGATATTCCTGACCAAAATATTTGAGCTCGACGGAGTCCTTGCGATTCCACTCAATCAGTTGTTCTATGTTCTTGACAGGTGCCGATGCTCCTAAACTTTCGAAGTAGGCATTCAGACCTTCTTTATATTCGTAGAGCATGATCTCAAATGAATCTTTGAAAACATGCGACTTGGAGATGTTGTCTATCTCAACTATCTCAGCGCCGAGCGCTCTCATATCATCCATCGCTTTATGTATCAGTGCAAATATGGGCTCAACTACTGCTTTACTATCAGAATCCTCATATCTGTCTTCAAAATTGTAATAGGCGATTTTCTTACCGCTCAATCCATCTTTCTTGAGATAAGTAGCGTAATCAGGGATAGTATCTGGTATATGAGATGTAGCTATATCTGCCTTATCTTTTCCTACAAGGACACCGAGACATAATGCAGCATCTTCAACGGTCCTGGCCATGGGACCTGCGGTATCTTGAGTGGAGGATATAGGAATAATCCCCTTTCTGCTGATTAAACCAACTGTAGGTTTAATGCCTACTATTCCATTGGTAGAAGAGGGGCATACGATACTTCCATTAGTCTCCGTACCGATAGCAACGACACAGAGGCTGGCTGCAACTGCGGCACCTGATCCGGCACTTGAGCCGCAGGTGTTACGATCCAGCTTATAAGGATTTTTTGTTAATCCACCAAGGCCACTCCAGCCACTAGTACTGTTTTCTCCTCTGAAGTTGGCCCATTCGGATAGGTTGGCCTTAGCTATGATGATAGCACCTGCTTGACGTAAAAGATGAGTGATATGGGCATCCTCTGGA
>CAZJHC010000215.1:0-6574 GCA_964545645.1 uncultured Saprospiraceae bacterium | reverse complement strand
AGTATAGTAGAATGCATCGGCACCACCAACATGTTTAAATAGATAACCAATGATTCTCGATCCTAAAGTGCCTCCCAGGGCGGAGAAAATCACTATAAGGCCAGTCATAGGGCTATGGAGATTCTTGGGTATAGCACTAAGGACTGTAGAATTAAGTAATGGATAAATTGGAGCTATAAAAAGACCTACCAGAGGAAAGGCAAAACCTATGAGAGGTACATCAAAAAGGCTATTGATTAGACCTACCTCGGCATCGATTGTTTGTGGCAAAACAAACAGGATCATCAATACAGAACAAAGGAGACAAATAGTAAGTACCCAAAACCAAGAAATCCTCTTGACCGCAAACCCAGCCGCCAGCCTGCCTATGCCCAAAGAGATTGCTAATATGCTGGCCATCATAATACTTACATTCTCTGGTAAGCTCAAGACCCGCTCATTGAAGGTCGGTAACCAGGTCATGATACCTTGTTCTACCATTACAAACAAAAAGGCGCTTATCAAAAAGATGATTACGAGCATCTTGGTCATAAGCAAAATCATCTGTCTTACATCATCAGCTAAGTCAACCCCTGGAATTGCGCCTTTCTCGTCAAAGTCTACGCTATACAAAAAGACAAATGATAAGATGGATAGTAGAGATAATAACCAATATACATTTAACCAACTGTCAGGGTCCGAAGGATTGTTGAAGGCAGGAAATAAAAAATAAGCTAAGGCAATACCAAACATAAAAACCCCTTCAATGGAGCTCATAAGGCTGTTATGCTCTGATTGATTGTCCGTTAATAATCCGATAGAACTATATACTGAAACCTTGATTAAGGCAAATGCCACCCCAACACTTGCAAACAATAGCTTAGCAGACCAAAAGGAATTGCCAAAAATCATCGTGATACATGCGATAGAAACGATCATAAGCCCGGCGAGCATCGATTTTTTGTACCCAATCCGAGGTAAAAATGAGGCAATGAAAAAGCTGACTATAGCGATTGGCATATCCTTAAATAATTCCAAAGTGCTTGCTTGTAATTCATCTATACCAAAATTCTTTTGAGCCTTAAGGATGACTATACCAACACTGTTGAGCAGTATAGCAAATACAAAATAGTTGAGGTACAGTGAGAGTTTGGCTCTGGAGGTGTTGTTCATGTGGCGATAGTGGTTAGGGAGGATTCTCTATTGATGAAGTTGGTTTTTAATGTTTTATGATCTTTCTTAAATGGCTTGGTCTTCTGCGAGTGAATTAGATCGACAGCGCCAATACCCATTTCTCTACTTTTTTGGTCGACTGTGGACAACGCTGGAGTCAGATGCTGGGCGTACTTGGCGTTAGAAAATCCAATTACGGATATGTCTTGAGGTATTTTTTTGTCTTTTTCAAAACAGTATCTATAGATACCCAATGCAGCCTCGTCACTTACAGCAACGAAACTATCTACCTCATGATATTCGATTAGTTGCTGCGCTGCTTTATATGATTCGGCCGGATTGACACGGTCACATTGTTGTACATAAGTGCTCAGATTGTTTTGGAGCATGGCCTTTTGATATCCATGATAGATTGCATCGGCTATGTTGTCATGGGATAACCCTCTGATGTGGCCAATCTTTTGTCTTCCATGGTTTATTAAGTGCATAGTGGCGCTATAAGCCCCATGATCATGATCATTGGTGATATGGCTATATAGGGTCTTGTCAGAGGATCTGTCACATATAACTACGCTCTTTTTCTCTATCCCGATTATTTGATGTCCTTTGGGTATGTCACTATTGTGAGAAGGAGCAATGATTAATGCTCCTATATTAATATTAAGAAACTGCTCTATACATTCTTGTTCTCTGTCATTACTATCCATACTCTCTGATAGTAATACGGCATATCCTTTTTCTTTGGCTTGAAAGAGTATACCATCAATCATCTCCGAATAAAAGGAGTGATTAACTCTAGGTACAACGACCCCTATTAGGTGACTATCGCTGTTATGCAATGATTTAGCAAAATAGTTAGGCCTGTAATTGAGCATCTTAGCGACCTCAAGCACTGCCTGTTTAGTCTCAGGGCTGATATCTTCTTTGTTGTTCAGAGCCCTCGACACAGTTGTCGTAGAAATATTGAGAGCCTCAGCGATATCTTTTAATCGAGCTTTGCGTTTCATAAGATACTCAGTCAATGATGTATCAGACCGAATTACGTTACTATGATACGCAAAACTCCCTAAAAGCAACATAATTAGATACTAACGTAAAGGCTTACGGCAAGTATGGTTAGCTGCGGATTCTCTTAAGTTCGAGTATAACGAAGCTTATACATTAAATCTAAAGTGCATCACATCTCCATCGGTGACGATATATTCCTTTCCCTCGATATTGAGCTTTCCGGCTTCTTTAACTTTTGCTTCTGAACCCAAGGATATGTAATCGTCATATTTAATGACTTCTGCACGGATAAATCCTTTTTCAAAATCCGTATGTATCACTCCTGCCGCCTGTGGTGCAGTAGAACCTTTGAGTACTGTCCACGCCCTAACTTCCTTTTCTCCTGCGGTGAAATAAGTAATCAAGTTCAATAGTGAATAACTCGAATGGATTAATCGGTTAACCCCAGGTTCAGTTAAGTCCATTTCTTCAAGGA
This sequence comes from uncultured Saprospiraceae bacterium, assembly GCA_964545645.1. Classification (GTDB taxonomy): domain Bacteria; phylum Bacteroidota; class Bacteroidia; order Chitinophagales; family Saprospiraceae; genus GYS-P2D. The sequence continues at coordinate 3,939 of CAZJHC010000215.1, read as the reverse complement.
ACATCAGCTTTTCTTCATCAGAATCTAATTGGATAATTTCCGCCTCAATGGATGCCGAAATCAGGATTACTTCTGCCTTCTCGTCCTTGACGAGCTCTATGAGCTTTTTAGAGTGTTCATTACCTGCTTTGGCACTATTTTCATCCACATTGCACACATATAATATAGGCTTGGCGGTCAATAGGTACAATTCTTTAAACAACGCTTCATATAGTTCTGGCACCTCATAGGCTCTGGCAGGCTTCCCACCTTCCAAATATTTTTTGAGGTCTAATACAAATTCGTATTTGGCTTTGTCTTCTTTTGCTCCACTCTTGGCCGCTTTTTGTAGTTTGTCTAATCGCTTTTCTATGCCTTCAATATCTTTAAATAATAGCTCCGTGTCGATGACATCTTTATCTCTCACTGGATCTACATGACCATCGACATGAACGATGTTATCATCTTCAAAGCATCTAACCACATGGATGATAGCATCCACCTCTCGGATATTAGCAAGAAACTGATTGCCCAAACCTTCTCCCTTACTGGCGCCTTTAATCAATCCAGCGATATCGACAATATCTACGGTTGTCGGTAAGATCTTTTGTGGGTTGACTATATCCGATAGCTGTTGCAATCTTTTATCTGGGACTGTGATCACGCCTACATTTGGATCCTTAGTAGCAAAAGGATAATTTGCTGCCAATGCCTTAGCATTGGTGAGAGCATTAAATAAAGTAGATTTTCCAACATTAGGTAGTCCAACAATTCCGCACTTTAATGACATATACGTTGAGGTATTTACAAAAAAGCGCAAAGATATCCCATTCTTTCACATATTTACGACATGAATTACCTCGCTCATCTTAGTTTGTCTTTTAGGGATCCTCATATTATGATGGGTAATTTTATCGCCGATGATATTTCTCTAAAAGAGGTCCAGCATTTATCATCTTCATTATTGAGAGGCATAATGCTACATAGACAGATAGATGCGTACACGGATGATCATCCTGCATTTAGGAGCTCTGTTAAGTACCTTAGGATTAATCACCACAAGTATGCGAGCGTTATTGTAGATATCATCAATGATCATTTTTTGGCTATTTCTTGGGCGCATTTTTATACTGATGCATTAGATGATTTTCATGACTATGCCTATGATTCATTAGATGCTCTTGGTCATCTTGTCCCACCAAGTTCTACCCGGCATGTAGAAAATCTTTTAAAATATCGTTATCTGCACGCCTATGGCTCTAAAGAGGGAATAACTGATGTGATGCGGCGTATGGATGAGAGAACCAAGTTTAAAAGCAATTTTGTTGGAGCAGTAGAGGAGGTATATGAGAATTATGATTTCTTTTTAGAGAATTTTATATCACTATACTCCGACCTTCGTAAGATCTTGGACACGCTGATGGCAAAGGCAGATGCTCTTATCCTTCAAAATTGAATGATATCGTCAAAACTCTGCTTAAGAGTTTTTCAATGATTGTCGATTCCTCTAATTGATCATTGAATAAGAGCGTATTATTGATTCCCTGAGAAAATTTGATCTCTGGAGAGAGTATGAAATAGGGAAAAAAGAACTGCATGCCTACACCTGCTTCAATCTGAAAATCATGAGGGTCTATCCTTATGAGGGTTTCAGATCCTCGTGCATCAGAATTAGAAGATACATCATAAGAATAGTTTATCCCTGCTATGATGTACGCCCGTTTATCTCGATAGGGGGCTGATTTATATCTGATCAAGAACGGTAAGTTAACAAAAATGGATTCGATACTGTTGCGCTGTACTGGAAATCCAGGGTTCATATTGTTTGGACTTGAAAAGTCCAGAAATCTCGTCGCAAAAGTAAAACCTGGCAATACTCGAACATCAAAATACTGACCAATCTTATAGTTGACGATACCTTGCACATTGAATCCTACAGATGGTACTCCTTGAGCGGTTAGGAAATTACCATTATCAACAAATTCTTCAGAATGAAATACTTGATGTTTTGAACTATTAAATCCTAAGGATATTCCAAAGTAGTAATCTTTATGCTGATAGTCGAGATAATTATAATTGCGCCTATTAATCTGTGCCTCTGATGACTGTGGTAACAGGATGCAGATAAAGGCCAGGCAGCAGGGCAATACACTAATTAAGGATTTGTTTTTTCTCATTGAGAGACACTTAAGACTCACATTGAACTTTGCTGAAATCAAATTATTGTGGATGAATCTCACTTAAATCACCAATTGGAAGATATAGACAAGAATAATCATCCACTTTCAATGATAATCAGCCGTTTAGATATGCTTAATTCTTTAATAAAAGAGTACCTTTGTGCGCTAATCAGAGTGCTACCTTGATTGCAGTACTATTCAGATAGAAAAAGTATAATATTTAAATATAAGTATTAGAACATATGGCAGAAAATGAACGTATCATACCGATTAACATAGAGGATGAGATGAAGTCGGCATACATCGATTATTCGATGTCGGTTATCGTGTCGAGGGCATTGCCAGATGTCAGAGATGGACTGAAACCGGTGCATAGGCGAATCCTATATGGTATGTCTGACCTTGGATTAACAATCAATAAACCACATAAGAAGTCTGCAAGGATCGTCGGTGAGGTTTTGGGTAAGTACCACCCTCATGGTGATGGCTCTGTATATGATGCAATGGTTAGAATGGCCCAAGAGTGGAATATGCGTTATCCCCTTGTTGATAAGCAAGGTAATTTTGGATCCATCGAAGGGGATGGACCAGCAGCCATGCGTTATACTGAAGCAAGGTTAAGCAAGCTCAGTGATGAGATTGTAGCGGACATCAAGAAAGAAACAGTAGACTTTCAACTCAATTTTGATGACTCCCTGAAGGAACCAACAGTGATGCCTACCAGGTATCCTAATCTTTTGGTTAATGGAGCATCTGGGATCGCAGTGGGTATGGCAACTAATATGTTGCCACATAACCTCAATGAAATAATTGATGGGATTACTGCTTTAGTTGATGATCCAGATATTGATACGGATGGATTGATGGAATTTGTCAAAGGTCCTGATTTTCCGACTGGAGGAATTATTTATGGTACTGACGGTATAAAAAATGCTTTTGAGACAGGTCGAGGCAGAGTTGTATTACGAGGAAAGGTTAATATAGAAACATCCAGAACCGGCAGGGATCAGATTGTAATAACTGAGATACCTTATCAGGTTAATCAGGGAAGCCTCGAAATGAAAATCAAAGAGGCTGTAGAATCCGAAAGAATCAAAGGAATATCAGCAATACGTAACGAGTCTGATAGACACGGTATCCGAATCGTACTGGACCTAAAGATGGATGCTATAGCCAATGTCGTCGTTAGTCAGCTGTATAAGTATACACAGTTGCAGTCCTCATATGGAGTTAATAATGTAGTACTTGTAAATGGTCGCCCTAGGACATTGAACCTAAAGCAGATCATGGAAGAGTTTATCAAGTTTAGGCTTGAGGTGATTACTCGCAGGACTCAATTTGACTTACGCAAAGCTGAAGAGCGAGCTCATATCCTACAAGGTTTGTTAATCGCATTGGATAATCTCGATGCTGTGATTAAGCTAATCAGGGCATCCAAGGATGTAGAGACAGCTCGGACCGGATTGATGACTACATTCAATCTGAGTGAAATTCAAGCTCGTGCTATCCTCGACATGAGACTGATGAAGCTTACTGGATTAGAGCGTCAGAAGGTTCAAGATGAGTATGACGAGCTAATGACTAAGATTACTGACCTTAAAGATATCCTTGCAAGTGAGACTAGACGTAGAACGATCCTCAAAGAAGAGTTGGCAGAGATTAAAGATATCTTTGGTGATGAGAGGCGTACAGAAATAACACATGCAGATGGTGAAATCTCAATAGAAGACATGATCCCTAATGATAAGGTGGTCATAACCATCTCTCATCTTGGATATAT
>CAZJHC010000214.1:0-6578 GCA_964545645.1 uncultured Saprospiraceae bacterium | reverse complement strand
GAATAAAGCCTAAAAAGGCTTGTTATCATTATTAGTAAAGTAGCAACTAAGCCCTTGCAATAGATGGTGTTGTGGTATGTCTCTGGTCCCTATAGTTTTCCTTATAGGCAAAAGTGGCATGGTAGGTAATTAGGAGTTCGTTTAATTTTTCATTAATCCTAAACAACATATCTTGCATTTTTTACAGGATTTAAACCGATTAGAATTATGGTATTAGAATTGGCAATACTACACATTAGAGAAGAACATCATGCTCAATTTGAAAAAAGCATCAAAAAAGCTCAAGCTATCATCAGTCAATCTCCGGGATATCTTTCGCACGAATTTCAAAAAGGAATAGAAAATCCTGATAAATATATTCTCCTTATCAAGTGGACATCTCTGGAAGCTCATAATGAAGGATTTAGAAAATCAGCTCTTTTCAAAGACTGGAGAGCAATGATCGGCAGCTATTTTTCTGAAACACCTACTGTAGAACATTTCGAATTTTTCTAATTTATATCAAGCCTTTTCGGGATAGTATTCTATATATTTTCTTACTTGATCGGATAACTTACGGCCCCATAGTTTTTTCAAAAGATAAAACGACATATCTATCCCAGCACTGACGCCTTCTGCAATAATAAACTTACCATTGTCGTGATATCTTTTAGATCTATCCACTATTGCTTTGGGTTCTGTTGTCTCCAGCAAGTCCAACGCTGCATAGTGAGTGGTACTTTTTAAGCCCGATAGGAATCCCAGCTTCGCAGGGACCAAAGAGCCTGTACATACAGTGGCAATCATCTCTGATCGATTGATGATTGATTTAATAAGGATGAGGAAACTTTCATCCTTTATTAATGCTCTCGTACCGAACCCTCCAGGGATGACTAATAGATCATACCCTAGACCTTCATGGATAACATGATCCACTTTAATCTCGATAGTCGTCTTAGATACTTTGATTGTTGTTTTATTGCTTATAGTGTCTATAGAATCAATGATCGAATGATCCACATACTGTGCCGACGATAAGACTTGCAAGGGTCCAGCAAAATCAAGGAGCTCGACATCATCAAACAATAAGAATCCTACTCTTAAGCCTCTAGGATGTCGCATAGTTTCCTTCATAATTTATTATCCAATATATGTGCTAATATAGATGCTCTTCTTATATATTGGCCTTTCTTATAAAAACCAACTATGCCAGAGTTTTGCCATCTACATTGCCATACCCAATATTCTCTACTTGACGGCGCTGCCGATATTGGCAAACTCATGGATAAAGCAGTCCGTGATGGACAAAGGGCTATAGCCTTAACTGATCACGGCAACATGTTTGGTGCCTTCAAGTTTGTGAATGAAGCCAATAAGCGAGGCCTTAAGGGATTAGTAGGCTGCGAATTTTACGTAGTCGAGGATCGACACAAAAAGAGTTTTTTAAAATCCAAAGGCGAAAAGGACATCAGGTATCACCAGCTGCTCCTCGCCAAGAATCAAGATGGCTATAAGAATCTCTCTAAACTTTGTTCCTTAGGTTTTATCGATGGTCTTTATGGCAAGTACCCACGTATCGATAAGGAGTTAATTGTCAAATATCATGAAGGGTTGATTGCAACGAGTTGTTGTCTTGCTGCGGAGATACCACGCCTCATCGCCAAAGAAAAGTTTGAAGAAGCAGAAAAGCAACTCAAGTGGTGGTTGGATTTATTTGGCGAAGACTACTATATCGAACTGATGCGCCATAAGGGAATAGAGCAAGTCGATAATTCCAATATGAGTCAAGAAGATGTCAATCAGCACCTGATCAGGCTCAGTAAAAAATACAATGTAAAGCTCATCGCAACCAATGACTCGCATTATGTTGAAGAAGAGGACTGGAAGGCTCATGATGCTATATTATGTGTTAATACTGGGAGGAAGGTTAATGAGGAGAATCGTTTTAAATTTTCAAGCTCAGACTATTACTTCAAGTCTCAAGACGAGATGAATGCGCTATTTGCCGATGTGCCTCAGGCTATAGCCAATACGATAGAGGTAATGGATAAGATAGAAATGCCTACGCTGGCACGAGATATATTACTCCCCAACTTCCCTCTACCTGCAGGGTTTGAAAATCAGTCGGCACTGTTGAGGCATATGGTCTACGAGGGCGCCAAGCGCAACTATGGCGAGATCACAGAGATCGTACGAGAGAGAATAGATCTCGAGCTTGACATCATCAAGAATATGGGTTTTGATGGATATTTCCTCATTGTCCAAGATTTTATAGCCGCCGCCAGAGATCTAGGTGTAGCGGTTGGTCCAGGTAGAGGATCCGCAGCGGGAAGTGCGGTAGCCTACTGTCTAAAGATCACGAATGTGGATCCCATAAAATACAATCTGCTCTTTGAGAGATTCCTCAATCCAGAACGAGTCTCCATGCCAGATATTGATATCGACTTTGATGATGATGGTCGACAGCGGGTTATAGACTGGGTCGTGGACAAATATGGGCGCAATCAAGTGGCACAGATCATCACTTTTGGTACTATGGCTGCCAAATCATCAGTACGAGATGTTGGCAGAGTATTGTCATTACCTCTGAGTGATACTGATAGAATCGCTAAACTCATCCCAACCCGACCTGGCACTAAGCTTTACAAGATTTTTGGCAGATCAGAAAAGGAACTTAAAAAAGATTGGCCTGGAGATGATTTTTCTAAAATACAAGAGCTCCTCAAAGCCAGCGAACAAAAAAATCTCGAAGGTGAGGTCATCCAATTAGCACAAAAAGTCGAAGGCACAGTCCGAAATACAGGTATCCATGCTGCAGGCCTCATTATCGCCCCAGACGATATAACCGACTACATCCCTGTTAGCAAATCTAAGGATTCTGAATTGCTTATTACCCAGTTTGATGGGAGCATCGTTGAGGACGCAGGAATGCTCAAGATGGACTTCTTAGGACTCAAGACGCTATCCATTATCAAGGATGCCATAGAGAATATCGTTAAACGTCATGGTGAGGAAAAAAGAATCGATCCAGACGAAATCCCTTTGGATGATGAAGTTACTTATCAGTTGTTTCAGAGAGGCGATATGATAGGTATTTTTCAATTTGAGTCTGAAGGAATGCGTAAGTTCCTCAGAGAACTTAAGCCAACCAACATCGAGGATCTTATTGCAATGAATGCCCTATATCGGCCTGGACCAATGGATAACATTCCTTCGTTCATCCGACGTAAGCATGGCGACGAAGAAATTACTTATCCCCATGAATGGCTTGGTGATATCCTAAAACCAACTTATGGTATCATGGTCTATCAAGAGCAAATCATGCAGACAGCACAGATCATGGCGGACTATACGCTTGGCAAAGCAGATATGTTGCGACGAGCCATGGGTAAAAAGAAGCTCAAAGAGATGGAACGGCATCGAGCCATATTTACCGAAGGCTCAGGGACTAAGGGCGTATCAGAAGAAAAAGCCACTGAGATATTTAACATTATGGAAAAATTCGCTCAGTATGGCTTTAATAGGTCTCACGCTGCAGCCTACTCTATCGTCGCCTTTCAAACTGCCTATCTCAAAGCGCATTATCCAGCGGAATTTATGGCATCAGTGCTTACTCATAACAAGCAAGATATAGGCAAGCTTAATTTTTTCTTGAGAGAGGCCAAGCGAATGAACTTACAAGTCTTAGGACCAGACGTCAATGAAAGTGACCTCAACTTTACAGTTAACCAACAAGGACATATCCGATTTGGGCTGTCAGCATTAAAAGGAGTCGGCGAAGGTCCAGTAGAAGAGATCATCAGAGAGCGCAATGCCAATGGCAGGTTTATGAGCATCTTTGACATGACCAAGCGACTTAGCTTAAGGGCCGTAAACAAAAAGTGTTTTGAAAGCTTAGCACAAGGAGGAGCGATGGACGAATTTAATGAATCCAATAGGGCCCAATATTTTGCACCAACAGAGCAGTATGACTCGGTCATAGAACATGCCATCAAGTGGGGTAATGCATTCCAGAATCAAAAAGTCAGCATGGCACATTCGCTATTTGGAGATATGACAGAGTCGATCTTGCCTGATCCAGTGATGCCTGCGTCTAAAGAATGGAGCAAGCACACCATGCTCAACAAAGAGAAAGAAGTTACTGGTATATTCATCAGTGGCCATCCTCTTGATGATTATCACATGGAACTCACCAATTTTACCAGTTGCACCTTAGATGAAGCTCATCATAAAAAAGAAGTCACACTGCACTTAGGCGGTATGGTTTCAGAGGTGTTTCATGGCACAACCCAAAAGGGGTTGGGCTATGCTCGATTTTCTCTACAGGACTTTAAAGGAACCATGCAATTTGGCATCTACAATGAGCACTATAAATCTTTTGGCAGCTTAATCAACATGGGGGAAATACTCTTTATAGAAGGGATTTTTTCTCGTGGATATAACAGTGACAACTACTTTTTCAGAGTTAAGAATATTAAGTTACTCGATACCATAGGCAAGACGATGACCAAGTCTATTACTATCCAGGTACCAATAAAGGCGATAAATCAAAATATGATCAGTGAGCTTCAGACTATCTGTGACGTCCAAGAAGGAAGTCACAAATTAAAATTACAAGTGATCGATCAAAATGAAGATGTCAAAATATACTTCCTTAATGATAAAAAACTTATCCAAGTAGATAGTTCATTTATAGATCGTCTAAGTCGATTGGGGTTAGCGTACAAATTAAATTAGCTCACATCGAATTATTAAATTAGCGTTAACACTGGGTGTTCGCAAACAAATTTAATTCATCTTGCGTTTTTGTTGATATGAGGTTTGTTCTCACTTTATTTTTGTTGATTGCAACAATAAATCTTCAAGGTCAAGACGTCAAAATCTACGAGACGTTTGACGAATTTGAATCACTATTAGAGCAATCTGATGATAAGATTCATGTGATCAACTTTTGGGCTACTTGGTGTGCACCTTGTATAAAGGAACTACCATACTTCGATGAGTTACAGGCCAAATATCCAGATGAGATCGAGGTAGTGTTGGTAAGTCTTGATTTCCGTAATCAGTATGAATCTCGCCTACTTCCATTCGTAGAGAAGAAAGGGTTAAAGTCATCAGTAATCATGCTTGGCGATCCAAAAGTCAATAATTGGATCGACAAAGTTGACCCCTCTTGGTCCGGGGCTATTCCTGCAACTTATATCTACAAAGGAGAAAAAATCTTTTTCGCAGAAAAAGAATATCACTCTCTTGAAGAGATAGAATCAGAGATAGAAAAATTTAATAAATCATAAATTTTCAAATAATGAAACACATTTTTACTTCACTATTATTGTTACTATCGATAGGTCTTATGGCTCATGCTAACCCAATTGTTGATGGATATGACATTGGAGATAAGGCAACAGACTTCAGCTTAAAGAATGTAGATGGAAAGTTCGTATCTCTATCAGACTATAAGGATGCTAAAGGGTTTGTTGTAATTTTTACATGCAACACTTGTCCTTATGCTGTCATGTATGAAGATAGGATCAAAGCGCTTCATGACAAGTATGCTGATCAAGGATACCCTGTTATAGCAATCAATCCTAATGATCCTGAGGTTAAGCCAGGTGATGGACAAGCCGAGATGAAAGTTAGAGCTTCAGACAAAGAGTTTGATTTTCCTTATTTATTTGATGCGGGGCAAGCCGTTTATCCTCAGTATGGTGCCACTAAGACTCCACATGTATTTGTCTTAGACGCAGACCACGTTGTCAAGTATATAGGTGCTATTGATGATAATCCGCAGAGTGCTGAGTCAGTGGGTGTAAAATATGTAGAAGATGCTATCGCTGCAATAGATAAAGGCATGAATCCTACACCTGCTACAACTAAGGCCATAGGTTGCAGCATTAAGGTAAAGGCTTAGGATTATGTTGTAAAAATTAAACTAATTAGCCTCTCGATTGCTTCGAGGGGCTTTTTTTAATTTGAGCCAATCTTGATTCAAAGATCTCTACTCCTCTGTTATAGATAATATAGTCAATTTTACAAGCCTCTTCAATTTTACTACTTTGCTCAGGACTAAATACTTCTGCCTTATAGCCTCCGACATTGCGCTTAGGAATAGATTGCAAATTCCATCCAAAAGTATGATTGCACAGTCTTAAACTATCATCAAATCGCTCCGAAAGACCTATAAAGTCTATAGATTCCAAATTTTTTAGAACCCTTTTAAGATTATCCCTTTTGTCCCTATACCCTAGTTGTCTCGCTTGCATAGTACCTTCTTTATGAGCATACTGATTTATAATATCATCAACACTCATACCCGAGTACATTCTATTTCTCTTTTGCAAATAAATTATAGCTGATTTAACTCGCTTGACAGGGTCTCTAAGAAAAGTAATGGATGATGGCGGATGTTGGTTGTAAAATCGAATCACCTCCCAGCCAAAGTGTCCTATCAACAATCGCTTGCCGGCATGAAATAACTTTTCTCTTTCAAGCTTGAATTCTTTTAAGCCAAGGTATCTTGATCCTTGCTTAACGGTAAGCTCATAATAGTTCGGGTAGATCTCAATCTGATCAAAAGAATTATATAAAATATATCAAAC
>CAZJHC010000213.1:0-6655 GCA_964545645.1 uncultured Saprospiraceae bacterium | reverse complement strand
TAATATAGGTGATACAGTTAGATTTATTAGTTTAAATCCATATAGAATAATAGTAAGTGGCAGGGTCAAGCACTTCATTTCTGCCTTTGGTGAGCATGTTATAGGCAAGGAAGTTGAAAATGCAATGAATACTGCTGCCAAAAAACTTAATATATCGATTAAAGAATTTACAGTAGCCCCTCAAGTAAGGCCAACCGACTCAGATCAACCCTATCACGAATGGTTCGTAGAGTTTGATCAAGCTCCTAAACATCTTGATTCTTTAGCTGCTATGATAGATCATGAACTATGTAAACAAAACATCTATTATCAAGACTTGCGTACAGGATCAATCCTTAGACCATTGGTGATCCGAAGTTTGAAAAAAGATGCCTTCAGAATACTGATGAAAAACAGGGGTAAGCTTGGAGGGCAAAACAAAGTCCCTAGACTGTCCAATGATCGAAAAATAGCAGATGAATTATATAAATTAGACTTAACAATTCAATAAGTTTTCCATTTCGATCTATCAGATTTCTTATAAAAGTGTCCTCTTGAAAATATAATTGATTATGCCCTGTAAATAGGCTAATTTTGCGGCCCATGATTAGATGTAGCTTATATAGTATTGTGATCGTTGTCTTCTTTTGTAGCTGCAAGTCTCAATTTGAAAAAGTTAGAACCAGCAATGATGCTGCTCTAATGTATGCTACTGCAGATTCACTAGTGATAGATCAAGAGTATTCTAAGGCTATAGTCCTATATGAAATGATTATACCAGCCTATAGAGGAAAATCTGAGGCCGAAGAGCTAAACCATAAATTTGCTATGTCTCATTTCAGAAATGGCAACTATATCCTTAGTTCTCATTATTTCAAGACCTTTGCAGATACTTATACTACATCTCCCCTGAGAGAAGAAGCCCTATTTCTATCTGCCTTATCCGAGTATTATCAATCTCCTAAGAGCAAGCTCGATCAGACAAATTCTATGGCAGCGATGGATGCATTTCAATTATTTGCCAATACATTCCCAGACAGTGACCGTATACCGGAAGCTAACAATTACGTTGATGAGCTACGCAAAAAACTGGAGAAAAAAGCTTTTGAATCTGGTAAATTGTACTACCACCTTAGAAACTATAACTCTGCTATCCAGACGCTCAATAATATGCTCAAGGATTACCCAGGCTCTGAGCTATCAGAAGAAGCGTTATTCTTAGTTGTTAGATCTTCGTACGAATGGGCAGACAGAAGTATTTATGCTCGACAGACCGAACGATTCAATAAAACCATTGAGCGTTGTAATTTATTCCTGAAAAAATATCCTTCATCACAGTATACTGATGAGGCAAATAATTATATAAACAAGTGCCTTGACGCACTAAAAAGATTTGAAAATGGCTGATATTAAAACTCAAGTTCAAGGAATCGACCCCAACTTAAAAGCTCGTAATTTAGGGGAAATGTCAAAGATGAGTAGGAATATTTATGAGACTATCAACATCATAAATAAAAGAGCCTCCCAACTTAATACAGCGATCAAAATTGAGCTCCACGGAAAGCTTGAGGAATTCGCCATTACGACAGATACTATTGAGGAGATTCAAGAAAATAAAGAACAAATAGAAATTTCAAAATTCTATGAAAAGTTGCCTAATCCTACTGTCATAGCAACTCATGAATTCCTTGAAGAAAGACTCGAGCATGAGTATCGTGTCGATGTAGATGAGCAGGATTATTAAGACAAGGCTCTTGTGAACAAAAGAATAGTCTTAGGTGTCAGCGGCAGTATAGCCGTGTATAAATCACTATTACTAGTCAGGCTCTTGATTAAGTCTGGATATCAGGTAAAAGTAGTCATGACACCAACTGCCTCTAAGTTCGTTTCTCCGCTTTCTTTTGCTACACTATCAAAGAATGATGTCAGTGTAGATCTAATAAAACAAGAGACATGGAGCAACCATGTAGAATTAGGTCTCTGGGCTGATGCCATGATCATAGCCCCGGCCACTGCAACTACATTATCCAAGATGGCCAGCGGGCAATCGGATAATATGTTGGTAGCCACATATCTAAGTGCCAAATGTCCTGTTTATATAGCTCCAGCCATGGACTTGGATATGTGGTTACATCCCTCTACACAACGTAACATACAAACCTTAATATCATATGGTGACGGTATCATACCTGTAGGTGTCGGCGAACTAGCAAGCGGACTAAATGGGGCAGGCCGCATGGCAGAACCAGAGGATATCCTTGAGTATCTTAAGGGAAAATCAGCTAAGAATACTGATCTCGAAGGTAAAAAAGTACTCATCACGGCAGGCCCTACACAAGAGGCTCTTGATCCTGTCAGATTTATCGGCAATCATAGCTCTGGCAAGATGGGAATGGAACTTACCAAAGAATGTATCGCTCGAGGAGCAAAGGTAGACTTAATTCTTGGGCCAACTATGTTATCCATCGATCACCAATCTGTTAAAACAGTCAATGTTGTCTCCGCACAGCAAATGTATCAGGCTACCATCGCTCGATATCCCAAAGTAGACATCGCCATTTTTTGTGCAGCAGTTGCAGACTATCGACCTAAGAATATAGCTACTCAAAAAATTAAAAAGAAATCAGATTCTTTTACAATAGAATTAGAGCGTACTCCAGACATCGCCTATCAGTGTGGTCAACTCAAAACCAATCAAAAAAATATTGGATTTGCTCTTGAGACTAATAAAGGCTTAGATGCAGCTAAACAAAAACTCGTTAAAAAGAACCTTGACCTAATCGTGCTTAATACACTAAAAAACAAAGGCGCAGGATTTAAACACAATACTAATAAGGTTTCTATCGTCCATAAAGGTGACGTCGTCAATGATTATGAGTTGAAATCTAAAAAAGAGGTAGCCCATGACATCATTAACGAACTCGTCAATATTTTATAAGAAAGAACATTCATCTATGGCTATCAAAACCATATTGTTATTGATTTGCACGCTATTGGTTAGTAAATCCACTATCGGGCAAGAGCTAAATTTGGATATAAAAGTCAATGCTCCTGCTTTAAAAGTAGCGGATCCTCGAACGTTGAAAACATTAGAAAAATCCATCAAAGAGTTTTTTAATGATCGTAAATGGACTAATGACGAGTACGAATCCGAAGAGCTCATTGAAGGATCTATACAGTTCAACATTAAAGATGATCCTTCTGCGAGCACTTTTGTCGCAGATATCTATATAAGTACTGGTCGCCCAGTGTTTAATAGTACCTACTCATCGCCGCTACTTAATCATGTAGACAGGGATATATCCTTCGCTTATAATGATGGTGACCCCCTTAGAGACAATCGTAGCACATTTACAGATAACTTATCATCCATTCTTACCTTTTATGCGTATGTAATCTTAGGATACGATTATGACTCTTTTAGCCCAATGGGAGGTGATGCCCACTTCAAAACCGCTAATAATATCATGGCTAATATTCCCCCTAATATTTCTAATCAAGATCGTAGTTGGTCTTCTTTAGGAGGGGATAGAAACAGATATTGGTTAATCGAAAATCTACTCAATAATCGAATGAAGAGATATCGCCAGGCTATGTATGATTATCATCGCAAAGGATTGGATAATATAGAGCGAGACGTTGCTACCAGTAAGGCGATTATGTTTAGTGCTATGAAAGAAGTGGCAGAAGTCAATGAAATTTACCCTAACTCCATGGCATTACAAATGTTTTCTAATAGTAAAAGAGCCGAAATATTAGAGATTTTTAAAAATTCTGTTAAGTCAGAGCAGCGCCGAGTCTTTGATATCATGGCCAATATTGATCCAGCTCAGTCCGATTTTCTCAAGGAGCTACGTTGATCGAATCGTCACTTGATCGAGTTGAGCAACTCGTTGATCCTATACATTTCATCTAAGGTGTCATCAAGATAAAAGTATACATTAGGTATACGCCTGACATGCTTTCTGATTCTGTGCGTCAACTGTTTTTTAAGTCTTACTTTCTCATCCTCCATAAGAAGCAATATTGAATTCTTATCCTCAAAGTTATAGATGCTCACATAGATTTTTGCCAAACCAAGATCCGGAGACATCATGACCTTAGTTACAGATACCAATGCCTCTGATCCATAAATGTAGGGCCCTTGTTCTCTTAATACTATGCTAAAATGCCTCTTGATTAATTCTCCCGCTTGTAATTGTCGCCTCGATTCCATGATTATACCAATTAGTATGCAAATATACGTTCAATAAAACGTCAATATCTACATGATAACGTTTTATACATTAACTAAGATTGTATAGTATAAAGAGACTGCATACATTTGACCAGTGACCTTAGATGGCCAAATACTAAAGGATGACATCGATTTTATAAAAGGTGTTGGAGAAAACAAAGCAAAGGTGCTTCAATCGGAACTCGGCGTCTATAAGGTCGAGGATCTGCTCAACATATTCCCTTTTAGATATGATGATCGCTCCGCTGTCCACTATATTAAAGATATACGGGACGGTGATACGGTACAACTCAAAGGCAAAATAGTCAACATATCTAAGAAGAAAACAAAGCGTAGCACAAGAATTGTCGCCACATTTAAGGACAGCAGTGGTTTTGTAGAATTAAATTGGTTTCAAGGAGCTCAATGGCTGGTAGACAAGCTCAAAACTGATGTAATCTATATCTTAAATGGGAAAGTCAGAGTGTACAAAGGCACAAAAAGCATAGCGCATCCTGAGCTCGAAAATGAAGATCAGATTAAAAATACAGATGCATTTTTACCAGTCTATCCATCTACCGAAAAATTAAACCAAAAAGGCCTTGGGATCGCTGCCAGAAGAAAAATCATTAAAAACATACTTGTCAAACTTCAACAAAATGACCTCCCAGAGACTCTCCCACTTGACTATGTTAGCAAACTAAAGATATGCTCGAGATATGAGAGTTATCGATGGATTCATTTCCCCAAAACACGTGATCATATCCTGCTAGCTACCAATAGACTAAAGTTTGAAGAACTTTTCTTTTTACAACTTAAAATACTTCAGAACAAATTTCAGAGAGCGTCCAAGTTTAAAGGCTTAACATTTGACACAGTAGGCAAGAGCTTTAATAAATTTTTTCATGACAAGCTGACATTCGAGCTTACTGATGCCCAAAAGAGAGTAATCAAGGAAATACGTAGAGATATGGGGCGTGGAGTACAGATGAATCGACTCCTCCAAGGTGATGTGGGAAGTGGCAAAACCATAGTCGCTCTTATGTCGATGCTTATCGCCATAGACAATGGATATCAAGCGTGCTTATTAGCTCCAACGCAGATACTAGCCCAACAGCACTATCTAGCAATCTCTAGTATGGTCAAAGGATTAGGGGTACAAACAGCTTTTCTATCTGGATCTGTAAAAGGCAAGATGCGTAAAGAACTATTGATGCATCTGGTAGAGGGCCATATCGACATATTAATCGGCACTCATGCTGTACTACAAGACAATGTCCTTTTCAAAAAACTGGGATTGGCTGTGACAGATGAGCAACACAGATTTGGAGTAGTACAGCGGTCTCAGCTTTGGATGAAAAACGAAGAGACGCCCCCTCATATCTTGGTAATGACTGCGACTCCTATACCTCGGACCTTAGCTATGACTTCCTACGGGGATCTCGATGTGTCCATTATCGACGAATTGCCTCCAGGTAGAAAACCTGTGACGACTATCCATCGCAACGACAATTATCGAAGCTTCGTGGTAAAATTCATGAAAGAAGAAATCTCAAAAGGGCGCCAAATCTATGTAGTTTATCCATTAATAGATGAATCGGAAAAGTTAGACTTACAAAACCTTCAAACTGGCTATGAGGAGCTTTTAGGCTATTTTCAGCGCCCTCAGTATCAAATCACTGTAGTACATGGTCGAATGAAACCTCAGGACAAGGAGATGGAGATGCAGCGATTTGTAAATGGTACTGCACAGATCATGGTTGCTACCACTGTAATAGAAGTTGGTGTAAATGTTCCGAATGCTTCCGTCATGATCATTGAGAATGCAGAACGCTTTGGATTATCACAACTGCATCAATTGAGGGGAAGAGTAGGAAGAGGAGCAGACCAATCTTATTGCATCCTCATGACCAAGTCCAAACTGAGTAAATATGCTAAATCTCGTATCGATACTATGTGCCTGACTAATGACGGCTTTAGGATCGCTGAAGAAGACATGAGACTAAGAGGGCCTGGTGATATAGAAGGCACCCAACAATCTGGCGTTATTGATCTCAAGATCGCCAACCTGAGCGATGATGGTCGAATTATGGAAACCGCTAGGCATCTAGCCATGGCCATGTTACAAGAAGACCCTCACTTGACCCTCGCCAAACATACCAATACGCAAAAGTTTTTGTCACAATTGAGACTTAAGAATAGCAACTGGGGCAGAATATCTTAGAGTGTGCATATGATAATATGGTCATATAGGTAGATATAGCGTTACATATAAGGGTTTATAACTATATAAATCATTTTTCTGAACGTATCTTTATAGCAATCATTATAAAATAATGTATACATCCAATACATTCTATCTATCTATAATTATCAGCATCTTAAGTTTCGTGCCCGCTTGCGATTCCTTTAGTCAAGATATCATCTTCGGACTTGGTAACGATAACATAGCTATTACAA
>CAZJHC010000212.1:0-6665 GCA_964545645.1 uncultured Saprospiraceae bacterium | reverse complement strand
GGCTATGGACGATATAGCTGAGATAAGTGAGATCACAAAAAAACACAATATTTGGCTTCATGTTGATGCGGCCTATGCCGGTTCGGCGCTAATACTTCCTGAGTATCAGTCCCTTATCAAAGGTATAGAGGATGCCGACAGCTTTGTCTTTAATCCTCACAAATGGTTATTCACCAATTTTGACTGCTCAGCTTATTTTGTTAAAGATCACAATGCACTGGTCAACACCTTTGCCATCCTTCCTGAATATCTAAAAACAAAATCTGATGGAATCGTTAATAATCATAGCGATTGGGGTGTTCCTCTTGGGAGACGATTTAGATCTCTCAAACTATGGTTCGTCTTGCGGTATTATGGCAAAAAAGGCCTACAAAAAGTACTATCCCAACATATAGAATATGCCACATGGCTCGAAGGTCAAATTAAGAGTCACCCTGACTTCGAGATGATGACCCCTCGATCTATGAATCTGGTATGTTTTAGATATCATCCCAAAGGTATCAATGATCATGCTGTGCTCAATCAACTCAATGAATCCCTGCTTCAAGGGCTTAATGCAGATGGGACCATATATCTAACACATACCAAAGTCCTTGATGCATATACCCTTAGAATGTCTATCGGTCAACTCAGAGTGACACAGGAGCATGTACATAAGGCCTGGTCTCTGATACAATCTTTTAGCCTCTTAATTAAAGCCAATCAGTGACTATGTCGTCTAAAACAAATAGCCCAGATCACAATGATTATATCCGAGCCTTACAAAAAGAAAAGGCTGGGGATTGGCATGGAGCCCATGATATCGTAGATGCCATAGATACGCAAGCTGCAGCACATATACATGCCTACCTACATCGAAAAGAAGGGGATCAATGGAATGCCAACTATTGGTACCGACGAGCCAATCAGCCTGTCTGTACCGAATCTCTTGCTGAAGAATGGCAGTCTTTATACAATCAATTTAAATCATTATGAACGGCCAAAACAGAGAAGACCTTGACAGTGGTATGCTGGTAGAAATCGTACAAAAACATCATCAGCGATCAGGAGAACTAACAGAAGGGTTCATTAAAAGAATCCTGACCAAGTCATCATTTCACCCCCATGGTATCAAGGTACAGCTTCAGACTGGTGAGGTAGGAAGAGTCAAGAAGATAGTAGAATAATCTGACAGAATTCTTATGGCCATTAGTATCAATGTATTGGACTTGGATCATCGCCCTGTAGATATAATGGTTAAGTATCAAGGGAGCCACTTGTTGATTATCTTTTACAACAACACATGTCTCGGCTGCACAGGTAGAGCTATACCGCTGGCATATCAATATCACCGAGACTACAAGAATCTTCAAGTCATAGGTATCCATAGTGAGTTTGGGGGCAACTTAAGTACTAAGGAAGATATTGCCAGCATATTTACTATTGAGGAGGTCCCCTTCCCTATTTATATCGATCCAGAGCTTAAGATGTACGATCGAATGAATGCCGAAGGAACACCTCACTGGGTATTGATTAATAAGGAAGGAGAGGTTTTTCGTTCGTTCTTTGGGTCTCTTGGAGATTCAAGAAATCGTCTATCATATGCAGTAGAAGCAATGGTTCAATAGCTTAGAGATAATCGATCCAATGAACTCTGAGATATTGACACCTCCTAGCTTATTAGTACTTTCAAGATTACTTGAGTAGTCAATGACGGGACTTGAGATTGACTCTTTCAATCCTCAAAAAAGAGCATAAACGCCATTACATTACGCTTGATGCTTGGTCAATTATCTTTTAATTTTTGAAGTTGAGCCAAACCCACATAGACACATACTGTTGCAGCGCTGAGCAAGAGTGCACTTGCAATATATGGTGCTCCAGGAAAATATACTTCTTGAGTATACGTGTAAAACAAGGTTGTCGCAATGGCTGGGCCCACTATCGTCGTAATACTAATCATACTTGCAATTGCCCCTTGTAGATTGCCTTGCTCTTTCTCTGATACCTGATTTGATAATAAGCCTTGTAAGGTAGGACTTGCCACACCTCCAAAGGCATAAGGAATCATAATCGCATAGATCATCCACCCTTCTACTGCAAAAGCAAAGAGCGTCATACCAAAAGTCCACAGTATAAAGCCTCCGATGATCACCTTTCGCTGGCCAAACTTCTTGACGATCGTCCCCAACAATCCTCCCTGGACCAGAGCCACCATAAATCCTACAAAGGTCAAACTGTAACCCACCTGTGCTTCATTCCATTGGTATACTTCCATCGTAAAAAAAGACCAAATCGCTGGGAGAACCTGCCCTCCGACATTGGCCAAAAACAAAGCTACTATAAGCAAGCCCAATCCCTTGTATGTACTTAAATGCTTTAAGGACACTCCGGGAATCATCTTCTTGTATGAAGGCTCTCGACGATTGTCTTCTCCCAGTGATTCGGGAACGAAGAAGTAACCGAATAAGAAATTGACAAAAGACAAGCCTGCGGCGACATAAAATGGTAATCGAACATCTATATTGCCGAAAATGCCACCAATCGCAGGACCTATGATAAAGCCTAAGCCAAAGGCCGCACCGATCAAGCCAAAATTCTTTGCTCTATCCTCTTTGGAGGAAATATCCGCTATATAAGCATTGGCCGTAGTATAGCTAGCTCCGCATATACCAGCTATGACCCTTCCTATGAATAGCCAAAATATCGTGGTAGCAAAAGCATGCAACAGATAATCCAAACTCAATCCAAGTAAACTTAAGAGAAGTATAGGCCGCCGACCATACTTATCACTAAACTCACCCATGACCGGTGAAAAGAGAAATTGCATCACCGCAAATGAAACCATCAACATGCCTCCCCAGGCGGATGCTTCACTTAGATCCCCTCCTGTGAGCTCCTCGATCAAACTGGGGAAAACAGGTATGATAATACCAAAACCAATGACATCGATCATCACTGTTAAGAAAATAAAAGTTAATGCTCGTTTCTGGTTTACCATAGGACAAATGTCTATAATTTTGTAGGATTCATAGCCTTATCTCAAGTACATTAGCATCGCACTTTATTTAAAAAACCATTCTATGGCTCATGCATCGGCAGAAATGCCCTATTTTATCAACCCATCCGTCAATCTAAGTCGTCAAGAAAAAATAATAGCATATGATCAAGTTGTCTACCAACTCTCTGCCTTGCTACAACCAGAAACGGATGTTATCCTAAAGATGTCCAGCATCAACTGTTTGCTAAAGTCTCATCTACCCTACTATTATTGGGTGGGTTTTTATCTGGTCGCTAACGATCTATTGATGGTCGGACCATATCAAGGCACCTTGGGCTGCCTGCATATCAATATGGGACAAGGCGTCTGTGGTCGAGTTGCTGCCTCCAGATCAACCATCATAGTTGATGATGTCCATGCCCTAACTCAAGGTGAAGAACACATAGCCTGCGATCCAAATTCTCAATCAGAAATCGTCCTACCCGTCATTGATCACAATGATCGATTGATCGCAGTATTTGATGTGGATAGCTCTATCAAAAGTTCATTTGATGATATAGACCAGACCTATCTCGAGCGGATCCTGAAAGAACATTTTGCCGGAGCACCCCTAACCAGTATCTTAAGTAACACACAATATGAAGCACATATCTAAACGAGCCAAGAAGGCCACAGCAGCTCCCATGCGCATGGATATGGAGATATCCCTTGATGCGCAACAGAACCAATATGACGCCCAAAGTAATCCAGATGGGACCTTCCCTCTCAATATTGCCGAAAACAGACTACAGTGGCCTATCCTCAAGGAAAAATTCAAAGAAATCTGTGCCTCCAAAGAACTACCTCCTTGGGTTATGGGCTATACCTCTCCTCTAGGAGATATTCATTTCAGACAATCCGTTGCCAGATTTTATGAGCGCTATTTCAGTAAAGGGCCGATTGATCCAGACTTGATGGGTATGTCGCCTGGGGCTACAGGCATCATTGAGATGACGGCCTTTATACTATGTGACAAAGGAGATGTCTGCGCCATGCCTACACCAGCATATCCCGTCTACCGCAAAGACCTAGGCAACATCTCTGGAGTCAAGCGATATGACATCAAAACCCACAAGACTATAGCTGATCTCCAAAAAGGCTTATTGCTCTCAGTGGCTCATCTGGAAAAGGCTAAGAAGAAAATCAAAAAATCTGGAGACAAGCTAAGAATGGTCGTCTTAACAACTCCTGATAATCCAACAGGTCTAAGCTATAATAAGGTGCAACTCCTAGCGATAAGTCACTGGTGCATGGACAATAAGGTGCACCTGGTCGTCAATGAGATCTATGCGCTATCGGCTATTGACACTACTCATCCTACGATCCAAGACGATTACACTGATCGATATGTACAGCCATCCTTTTTAGATATTATGGCCGTCTACAAGAGCGATTATCTACATCATTGGTATTCAGTATCCAAAGATTTTGGAATATCTGGTTTTAGGACAGGCATTGTATACTCTTATAACAAGTCCTTCATTGATGCTTACGAAAATCTAAATCTTACCCATACCATCTCCAATCATACTCAATGGTTACTCGGAGAGATGCTCGACGATCATACTTTTATAGACAACTATATAGCTCAAAACAAACGTCTTCTTACCAAGTCCTACACTACTGTAGTCAATACACTCAAGCAGTTAGACATCCCATACGCTCCTGCTCGAGGCGGACTATTTAATTGGATAGATTTATCCAAATACTTAGCTCGTCAAACCAAAGAGGCTGAAGAGCATTTCTGGCTACAACTCTACCAACACACCGGTGTGTTGCTGACCCCAGGAGATGGATTTGGACATAACAGATTTGGTTATTTCAGATTGGTATTTCCTTACGTAACTCATAATCAACTGTTGATTGCGATGGAACGAATGACACTATTTTTGAGTAGGGAGGAGTTTATAAGCTAATATGAATAAATGGGTTAAAAGAATAGTAGGATCATTGCTCGGATTATATCTGCTGGCGCTTACGGTCCTATACTTTTCGCAAGAGACATTCTTCTTTAATGGATCACCATTGCCTGAGGACTATCTTTTTAGAGATGGAGAGGAGGTAGAATTAGAAGTCGCAGAAGACATTTTTCTCAATTGTTTACTAATCGATGAGCCTACAGACAAAGGTGTCATACTCTACCTGCATGGCAATAAAGGCAGTAATAGTAGATGTCTCCGTCAAGTCAAGATGTTTGAAGACCTTGGGTATGACTTGTTTATGCCCGATTATCGTGGGTATGGTAAGAGTGATGGAAAGATGACATCTCAGAAGCAGGCTTATAGCGATGTGCAAGTAGTATATGATCATCTCGAGCAGCAGTATGGAGAAGCCAACATCGTCATATTGGGATACTCTCTTGGTTCTGCTATGGCTAGTCATCTCGCCGCTCATAACAATCCTAAGAGCTTGCACTTGGTAGCGCCTTTTTTGAGTCTGACACATATGAAGGATAAATTTGTCCCTGTCATACCTGACTTCCTGATAAAATATCCATTCAGTAATAAGGCGAACCTCAAAGAGGTCAATTGTCCAGTGACGTTATATCATTCTCATGAAGATGAATTAATTCCTTATCAACACAGTGAAGACTTGGTCATTAGTAACAAAGTAATCCAACTAATAAACCTTCCTGGCGCTGGGCATCGAGGATCTATTTTTCATAGTGCTGTTAGGGCCAATATAGAGTAATTAAAGCACGGTCACTGCTCCCTTCTTAATGATAGGGTCGATGCCTTCGATATAAATGGTCATTGCATAAGGATAAACTCCTGTGCTCACAGCTTCTTCATCAATCATGCCATTCCACCCTCCATTGACATCATCGGTGCGCCTACCATTGATACTATAGATCATGCCTCCCCACCGATCGTATATGTATAGGTCGTAGGTGCCGATTATCCCAGCTGGTAACACAGGCATTATTCGGTCATTGCCAGTTACGCTATTGAGGCTCATCACATTGGGTACATATATAGGAACTAGGAAGTCATCGCTATCTATTAATATCGGCAATGATATAGTCACATCACAGCCATTGATATCTCTGATATCTGCAGTGAGTGTCGTATTGCCATCGGTTGTCAGTATCGGATCCGTGCAGTCCAGACAGTTTAAGTCAGCAGCACTCCATGTGATGGATTCTATTTGTTCTTCTTCGAGTATGCTTATCTGATACATCGATTGGCCAACTATGGTATCAAACGAATAGGTAAAACTCGGTTCATTATAAAAGTCTAACGCAACATTGATGATACTATCACAACCATTGGCTTGGATGATACGCTCCATTCCCGTTGGGTTATTGGCATCATAGAGTACCCCATCGACTACTATAGATTCTCCAAAACATAGAGTATTTATTAGATCATTTACAACTGTCGCCGTATAGTTTAAATCTATCAAGAGAACACTATCACAGCCTCCTGCACCTGTCAGTACCTCTATGCCAGAAGGGTTAGATTGATCATAGACGGTACCATTAATGATCTTGCTCGATCCATCTCTCTCACACAGGTCGTCATCAATAATGGTCGTGTCAGGGATGGCATAGATCAGGTCGATCATCACGATACTATCACAACCTTATGAGGTAGTAAGTGTCTCCATACCAAATGGGCTTGCTTCATCATACATAGTACTATTC
>CAZJHC010000211.1:0-6722 GCA_964545645.1 uncultured Saprospiraceae bacterium | reverse complement strand
GCCTATTGGATTTAAATTATGCATAGGTAATAAAGCCGAATTTTTATCTATATGCAAAGCGATGATCAAGACTGGTATAAAGCCGGACTTTATTACCATCGATGGTGGAGAGGGAGGGACAGGAGCCGCACCTTTAGAGTTTAGCAACTCTGTAGGTATGCCTCTGCGAGAAGGTCTCGCTTTTGCATTTGATGCGTTGATGGGATTTGATTTAAAAAAAGATATCAAACTGATAGCAGCTGGTAAGATTGTGACAGGTTTTCACATCTTCAGAGCATTAGCAATAGGTGCTGATGTATGCTATAGTGCACGAGCTATGATGATGGCCATAGGTTGTATCCAAGCCCTCGAGTGCAATAAGAACACCTGCCCTGTAGGTGTCGCTACTAATGACCCTAAGCTCATGAGGGGGTTAGTGGTAGAAGACAAAAAGCATCGAGTTGCTAGCTTTCATAAGGAAACGATAGCAAGTTTTGTTGAGTTACAAGCTGCGGCAGGCTTTAAGGATATGGAGCATATAAATCGCTCCTCAGTGTATCGACGATTTGATGGCAAGTCAGCGACCAGGTATGATGAGATCTATCCTTATGTGACTAAAGGGAGTCTCTTAGAAAAAGAATCTGTACCAGAGTCATGGCTGTATCATTGGTCTTTGGCGTCAGCCAGTTCCTTCACGCCATTATTTGAAGAGGTATTCGAAAATTAAGTACAGTAAAGGTATTTTAACCTAATAAAATAGCTAGCGATACAAATGCCATTGCTATAGTTTGAAGATGAGGTGTTTCTTTGACTGATGAGATATAAAATATTTGGTAGTTAACTTGACATAAGAAAAATATTTTAGCTCTTCAAACACTTGGAGACCATACTAAATAAGCTTATTTTCGGCGACTTTTTGAGCAGTACAATTGTTCATAACTTATTATACCAATACGTCAATCAATCCAATCTTATTAAGTAAATTAATAATTGATGTTTTTACATGCAGGTCTTGAATGAAATATAGATCTGCTTTATCCAAACATAACATGTCATGAATTCAAAAATGCTACATGAGGCATTGAATAAATACTTTGGTTTTGATGGTTTCAAAGATCAACAGGAAAAGATAATAACGAACTTACTTGGTGGGAATGATACAGTTGTAATAATGCCTACTGGTGGTGGTAAATCATTATGTTATCAATTGCCAGCGATACTATCGCAAGGTACCGCAATCATTATCTCACCATTGATTGCCTTGATGAAAAATCAAGTGGATTCAATCAGAGGGTATAGTCAAGATGATAGTATTGCACATTTCCTCAATAGCTCATTAAATAAGACTCAGATCAAACAAGTCAAAGAGGATATTTCTTCTGGCAAGACAAAAATGCTATATGTGGCGCCAGAGACTTTGACTAAGGAAGAAAACATAGAGTTTTTCGGCAAAGTAGGGATCTCATTTGTAGCAGTAGATGAAGCTCACTGTATATCAGAATGGGGACATGACTTTAGACCTGAATATCGACGGATTAGGCAGATGATTGAAGCTATCGATGACAAAATTCCAATCATGGCCCTTACGGCGACCGCTACACCAAAGGTCAAGTCAGATATTATGAAAAATCTGGGGATGAATAAGGTGGTTCCATTTGTGTCTTCGTTTAATAGGACCAATCTGTACTATGAGGTAAGACCAAAAATCACTAAGGACCAGACAATCAAAGAAATCGTCCAAATAGTTAAGAAGATCCCGGGAGAGTCTGGTATTGTCTATGTACAATCTCGTAAATCAACAGAAGAGGTAGCAGAAATATTAAGAATCAATGGAGTTAAGGCAGCTGCATATCATGCTGGTCTAGATGCTAAGACTAGATCTAAGGTGCAGGATGGATTTTTGATGGAGCAAATTGATGTAATCGTTGCAACCATTGCTTTCGGTATGGGTATAGACAAACCAGATGTAAGGTTTGTAATTCATTATGATATACCCAAAAGCATTGAAAATTACTATCAAGAGACAGGAAGGGCAGGAAGAGATGGGCTAAATGGAAGGTGTGTTGCTTTTTATGCCCATAAGGATATCCTTAAGCTTGAAAAATTTCTTAAAGATAAACCTCTCTCAGAGAGAGAGCTTAGTGTCCAGTTGATGGATGAAGTAATCGCCTTCACCGAGACAACTAAGTGTCGCAGAAAATTCTTGCTACATTATTTTGGTGAAGAATTTGCTGCTGAAGATTGTAATAAATTATGTGATAATTGTTCTAATCCAAAACCAACAGTTGATGCTAGCAGCAATCTTAAGACAGCCATCAATATCGTGGCTGAACTTAATGAAAATTACGGCATAAAGTTCTTAGTTGAGTACCTCATAGGTCGCAAGACTCAAGAGATGAAAAACTTTAGATATGATGTCAAGGAGTCTTTTGGTGCTGGCAAAAGTGAGGATAATCTGTACTGGCACTCTTTGTTACGTCAGGCTATCTTGTCTAACTATCTCCGAAAAGATATCGAACTATATGGTTTGATAAAAATTACTGAGAAAGGGAAGGCTTTTTTAGAAAGCAGTGACAAATTTGAAATTAGCCTTAATCATGATTACTCTGATGAGGCGAATAGCATGATAGTGGCCAATACCTCAAGCAAAGGTGTGGCTCTGGACGATCTTCTTATGAAAATGCTTAAGGATTTAAGGCAAAAGGAAGCCCAGAGATTGGACTTGCAACCTTGGATGCTTTTTATGGAACCATCACTATTAGACATGGCCACCTATTATCCTACTACCATAGGTGAAATGACTAATATAAGTGGAGTAAATGAAGGAAAGGCTAAAAAATTCGGACAACCGTTTATCCAATTAATTCAAGATTATGTCGAAGAGAATGACATAGACAAACCAGAAGATTTTGTCGTCAAACAGGTAGCCAATAAGTCTAAATCAAAGGTGTCTATCATATTAGGAGTCGATAGAAAGCTACCATTAGAAGATATTGCCGAATCGTCTAAGATCAATATGGAGCAGCTGATCGATGAGATGGACATGATCGTATTGTCTGGAACCAAGCTAGATATTGATTATTACCTTGAAGACAATATGGATGAAGAGGTGATTGAGGATATCTTTGATTATTTCAGTGAGGCAGAGAGTGAGTCCATTCAGGCGGCCTTTGAGGAGCTGCAGGAGGACGATATAACCATGGAAGAAATTCGATTGGTTAGGTTGAAGTTTTTGTCAGAAGAGGTTAATTAGTATGAAAATCCTCATAATCAATGGTCCAAACCTAAATCTCTTGGGCAAACGAGAGCCAGAAATTTATGGTTCCAAATCTTTCACTGATTACTTTATAGAGTTGACGGAGCAATTTGGCAATGTGAAGATGGAGTATTTTCAATCCAATCATGAGGGCGATCTGATAGACAAGTTACAGGAAATTGGTTTTACTTATGATGGGATAGTGTTTAATCCCGGAGGATATACTCATAGTTCTATTGCCTTGGCAGATACAGTAAGCGCTATTACTACTCCTGTAGTGGAGGTTCATATTTCTAATATTTATCAAAGAGAGGTATTTCGACATCATTCTTATATTAAGACTGTTGCGCTAAAGTCTATAGTAGGCAAGGGTTTATCAGGATATGATGAAGCGATCAATTATTTGATAGACTTACATTCTCAAGTCGATAATACGTAATCTATTACGTTTGTTGATTTTTTTGGTTACGGTAGTGAAGAGTCGTTTCGTTAAGAACCCTGTCACCAAGGCTGTCCCACCAATGATAGCGGTATCAGTACCAAATCTATAAGGGGAATCTATTAAGTCAAGTTCACTGGTGAGCTCTATCAGTCCGGCAAAACCAAACCACGAGATACCAAAGACCATTAAGTTATTTCCAATGGCTTGTGGCCAGCTTCTTTTATATCTAAAGTGGGAAATATCTCTGAGATAAGTGATACGATCGGCAAAGACCACTGATTTTTCTTCGGGTAGGATTTTATAAATTGGTCCATGCTGCCAATACTCAGGGTGTTCTGTACTTTTGAAAGTGATGTATTCTCCTGAGGCATACTTTCTGACTTTGACAGTCCCTGCTCGTTCTAATTGTAAGTAGATCTGTGCGTGTGCATGATTCATCAAGAACAACCCAATGATAATGAAGAACAGTAATCTGATCATATGGAGGTGAATTTAGCAGCTCCGTACCTGCGAAGGTCAAGATATGTCTTTAAAAGATTCTGAGATCAAATTATACACCTAAATGAATCGTTAAACTTTTTAAAATAGCTTAAGAGTAAAATCACTCATGTAAGATTAGTAATGGTCGGATCAAGCTTTTTTATTAGGAGTTCATTTAATTGAGCGATACTGCGATGAAGTATCGTTAGGTCGTGTTGACTCTTGGACACATATATGTATAGTAGAGCTACTGATTTTTTTTGATGCTCAAGACTATGATACAGTTTGGGTTTCTGTTGGCGGTATGCTTCTCTGAGGTGCCTCTTGATATTATTACGATCTACGGCTTTTTTAAAATTTCTTTTTGAGGCTACGCATCCAAATAGTGCTGGACTATTACAGTCCGTATCGAGTTGGATGTATATTAACTTGATAGGATAAACAAAAAGAGACTTACCTGAGCTAAATAGCTCACTAAATATTTTTTTAGACTTAAGTCTTTCTGTTTTGGTGAGACTTAGTTGCTTAGCCATGCCATTAATCTACTCATTATATATGATTAGGCATGCGCTATCATAGATTGGCGATAACCAATCTTAAGATATTACTTATGAGATCTTTCGTCAGACACGGAGAGTTTCTTACGTCCTTTGGATCTTCGACTGGCTAGTACAGCTCTTCCATTTTTTGTGCTCATGCGACTTCTAAATCCATGCTTATTAGATCTCTTTCGTCTTGATGGCTGGTACGTTCTTTTCATTATTTCGAATCTTTAGTCGCAGATATCTCTGATATATAACTGCATTAAATATTAAAAAGGGCTGCAAAAGTAGCCCTTTTTATTTATCTGATCAATTATTTTTCAATTTATGTTATCCATTCATGGATGCCATGAACTCATTGTTATTCTGTGTACCGATCATATGCTTTCTCAAGAAGTTCATTGCTTCATCGGGCTTCATATCTGCCAGATGCTTTCTTAAGATATGCATACGCTTGAGGGTAGCATCATCCAATAAGAGATCCTCACGTCTTGTACTTGATTTAGTCAGATCAATTGATGGATACATACGTTTATTGGCTAGAGATCTGTCTAACTGTAACTCCATGTTTCCAGTACCTTTGAACTCTTCGAAGATTACTTCGTCCATTCTTGATCCCGTATCAATCAATGCCGTTGCCAATATGGTGAGTGAGCCTCCATTCTCAATTTTTCTTGCTGCTCCGAAGAACTTCTTAGGCTTTTGAAGCGCATTGGCTTCAACACCTCCAGAGAGGACTTTGCCGCTCGAAGGAGCCACAGTATTATATGCTCTTGCCAATCGTGTAATCGAATCTAACAGAATAACTACATCATGACGGCACTCTACAAGCCTTTTAGCTTTTTCGATAGCGATATTAGCAACTCTTACGTGATTGGCTGCTGGCTCATCAAAAGTGGATGATATTACCTCAGCTCTCACGCTACGCTTCATATCTGTGACCTCCTCAGGGCGCTCATCAACAAGTAATACGATCAAATAGCACTCTGGATGATTATCAGCTATAGCGTTAGCAATATCTTTTAATAGGAAGGTCTTACCCGTTTTTGGTTGGGCTACAATTAAACCTCTCTGTCCCTTACCTATAGGAGTGAACAGGTCTATCATACGATTTCCATAATCCTTTCCTGCTGGATGTGCCGTTAACCTAAACTTCTCCTCAGGGAATAACGGTGTCAGATAATCAAATGGTACTCTATCTCTGATCTGACCTGGCTCCAATCCATTGATAGCAGATACTTTTAATAGGGCGAAGTATTTTTCTCCTTCTTTAGGCGGTCGAATTGCACCGATGACAGTATCTCCAGTCTTAAGACCAAATAACTTAACCTGCGATGGTGACACATATATATCATCAGGTGAAGTCAGATAATTGTAATCTGATGATCTTAGAAATCCATAACCATCTGGCATCATTTCTAATACTCCACCACCTTCTACTATTCCTTCTAACTCAACGTTAAACTTCTTTTTCTTTTCTTCACGAGGAGGTCTTTTATCTTCTCTTTCAGATCTTTTATCATCTCGTTCAGGCCTGTCAGAGCCATTATTTGAGTGCTCGTGAGATTTTTTATGCTCTTTTTTAGCGGCAGGCTCTGCTTTCTTTTCAGCAACTACTGGAGCTTCTTTTTTAGCTGGGGCTTGTTTCTTTTCTTTAGCCTCAGGTTTTTTAGGAGCTTTTGGTTGTCGAGCAGGCTTCTGCTCTTTTGAAACTTCTTTCGGTTCTTCTTTTTTAGCTTTTGGCGTAGGTTCTGGCATTTTGTCCGTAACCGCTTGCTCATCGAGGATACGATAGATAAGGTCTTTTTTGCTCAGACGCTTATAAGATTTCATACTGAGCCCCTCTGCTATATCTCTCAATTCGGGAACTAACATCTCGTTTAATTGCAGAATGTCGTACATACTAATTTGATTGTGGGAAAACTTTTATATCATTAATAAGAATGGAATAAAGATCCTGTTTGAAAAAGAAAGACCAACTTTAATTATGATAATTTGATATTAAGAATGGTAGAGTAGTTAA
>CAZJHC010000210.1:0-6727 GCA_964545645.1 uncultured Saprospiraceae bacterium | reverse complement strand
CCATAATATATCATGCATACTATGACAATTCAGTCAGTTACGAATATAATAATTTATAATGTGTTATATTATATTATTATCACTTATAATATGTAAATGGCCAGTATAACTGATATAATACTATATAATAGGCTCTTAGAAGGGTAGATCGGCAAGTTGGTTGATGAAATGACCGAGTAAAGATCTATCAAAAACAAGAATGAACAACAGACCAAATATGGTGCCCCAGAGATGTCCTTGATGATCTATATTGTCGCTACTATTGTTAGAAGCCCAGTGAGAGTAACCTATGTACAGTACTGCAAAAATAATAGCAGGAACTGGAGGAAATAGAAACATCTGCCATGGATCAAAAAAACAATAAAGGATAATCAAGGCAGAAGTAACCCCTGAAGCTCCTACACTACTGAAGCCAGAGTTAGATGCATGCTTAGTGTAAGTCCCTAAATTGGCAAAAACAATAGCGACAAGATAGAATAACACGTAGGTTATCGGTCCTAAGCTATCCCCAAACTTGAAAGAAAAATACTGTTCGATAAATCCACCGAACTGATATAACACGAACATGTTAATCATCAAGTGTCCTGTACTACCATGTACAAATCCACTGCTCAATAGACGATGATACTGTCCTTGATGCTCTAAGATAGGTCTATGTGCTAGTTTGCTTAGTAACTCTTGGTTCTGAAAACAACTATAACTTATCAAGCAAGTAATACCAATTAATATATATGTGATCGTCATGATTCAAATATAGCTACATAAAAAAAGAGGAGACCAGATAGTGGTCTCCTCTTTAGTCAGTGATCTGACGAACTATTTTATCTGTCTTCAATCTTCTTTAGATGCTCGAGGCCATCAAAAGGCATGTTGTCCGTTAATTTTGATAAATCATCAAGGTTTACCTTACCATCTAATCTGATAAAGACATTCTGATCAGAATCTCGTACCAGTAACAATAGGTTCTTGACATAATTATCTCCATCAGACTGATCTGTATAAAGATAAACCCGCTCACTACCATCTTTAACTGATAACAATTCAGACATAGAGGAGGATTGTGCTATTCCTCTAGCTGATTTAAAAGTTTCATAATCGGCATTGTCCTCCTGGATATAGATTTTAAGACTATTTATATCCTTAATCATCTCTTTAACATCTGCACCTTCTACATCGATATCCATAGATGCTATCATCTTAAACATCTCTTTATTGACAGAAACGATAGCTACATCATCTCTATCTTCGAGATCGTTAAAAAATGAGTTAAGGCTTTGACTATTAATCGTTGAGGTCAATAATAAAAGTGTAATAAAAAGCGACATTATATTTTTCATGATTATTGTATTACGTGTTTTTAAGTTATTCTAAATTTCTTTTTTGTTATAAAATGTGAAGATTCTCGTTTTATCAAACTGCGTTAACCCTTCTTTTACCACCAGTTCACTCCTATCTATAGAACCATTAAGATATCCGAGTGCAGTCATAGTTACTTCAAGAGCTTGTTCTGGGTCCTCTACTACTTTATGATTTTCATTACTGGGCAATAAGAAAAGGGTAGAGGCCAGTATTAATAATCCTGCTGCTATACTCATAGCCCTTTTAATAAATATCTGCCTAGGGGATTTTATAGAGATTGGCTTCGTGGATGTCTGCAATCTTGTTTGATCAAAATAGGCAAACAACTGATTTTCTGATGAGTCCTCTAATAAGCCTTGCTTGAAGTAATTTCTTATGCGCTCTTCCTCTTCTATATTGGTTTCTGCTGCCCAGTATTTTTCTAAGAGGTCTTTTGCTTTAGTATCTTTCATCTATTGATGTTTGCTAATTCTTTTCTTAATGTTATCCGTGCTCTATGTAGATATACTTTTACCTTCTCTATAGTAAACCCAGTGATATCTGCGATCTCTTTGTATTTATATCCCTCGACATCTCTAAGGTGTACGACCTGCTGCTGATCTTTAGGTAATCTATTGATAGCTCTTTTTATTAAGGTCATTAGATCATCGCTTTGTACTTTCTCCTGTGGATTAAGATTTTCATCTTTAATACCAAAATGAGTTTCTACAGGCTCAGTATGATATTTTTTCTTACGCAATTTATCAAATGCTAAATTACGTGTAACAGTCATACACCAAGCTTCCTTGTTTTCTATTGTTTTCACTTCTTCCTTCCGTTTCCATACTTTTATAAAAACCTCTTGTACAACATCTTCAGCGGCCATCTGATTGCCCAATATGCGAAAGGCATATCGATAAAGTTTATCTTTTATGGGCATTACAGCTTGCAGCATATCGTTTCTACTTGCGTATTTGTTTGGATGACGTAATTCCATTTAGCTTTGTTACAGTAAAAATCAAAAATAATTAAGCTTGAGCATCAAGGTATTAGATAAATTGTTTCTGAAAGGTTTTGTTGGACCTTATCTACTATCTTTTTTTATAGTCGAGTTTGTCTTGGTCATGCAGCACCTATGGAAGGTGATTGATGATATTTTAGGCAAAGGTTATGGGATGATGGATTATATCGAGCTATTGTTCTATTTAAGTATTGTCATTATTCCGTTAGCATTACCACTTACTGTCCTTTTGTCCAGTGTCATGATTTACGGCGAGATGGCAGAAAAATATGAACTCACAGCAATTAAGTCTTCGGGTTTATCATTGATGAGAATGCTGAAGCCTGGCCTTTTGGTGGCCATCGGTACAATGGGCTTTTCTTTCTTCTCTTCCAATGTACTTAAACCAAATGCGAATGAACGATTTCTCAAAAAAATGAGAGACATGAGAACGAATGAATTGACATTTGTGTTTGATGAAAAAGTATTCAATCAGGAGTTCAAGAATTATTCAATTTGGATAGATAGTAAGGAGGAAGATGGTAGATCCATCAATGGGGTCAGGATTTATGATCATAATGATTCTGATAAAAGTGTGCTTAACATGTTGTATGCCAATCATGGTGAGATGTACACGACCGCCGATCAAAAATATCTCATCATGGAACTCTATGAAGGATATCAGATTAAGGAAATACGATCAGAATCATCTCGTCAGGACGAAAAATCCTTTGGTCTACAAGGCAGAGCTGTAAGCAGGGTCAATTATTCATCATTGAAAAAAGTGTTTAAACTCTCTGAATTACTCAACCTAAATATAAACTCAGTCGCTAATAAGAAGCACGATATGATGAACACCTTTGAGTTGGCTATTTTTCAAGATTCTATAAGAGATGAGATCGCTTATCGCAAACAATTAACAATATATGATTTTAAAAAACTGACCAAACCTTATGCCGAATTAGCTAAAATGTCCACTGAGGAAGAGCCTGAAAATGAAAAGTATGAAAACACTAAACTGCAAAGTCTTAAAAAAGTAGTCAACCCCTCTAAGTCTTCAAAAGTCAGCAAAGTTTCAGCTCCTAAAGTATCTTCCCATACAGTCTTAGATAGCGCAGTCCTCGGAACTAACATGGACATAGAGAAAATGATATCGGTCAATCATAAAAAATCAATCTTGGATAATGCCATCAGAACAGCCAAAGCTATTAATGATCAGACTTTTACAAGATATAATGATTATGAGATGAAAAGGGCGTCAGTCAAATTTGCAGGATTAAGAAAGAATCAGCAGTATTCTTGGGCAGTGGTTTGTCTGTTATTTTTGTTTGTAGGAGGGCCTGCTGGAGCCATCGTCCGCAAAGGAGGTTTTGGCTTTCCGTTGTTGATTGCTATAGGGTTCTATATGCTCTTCATTATGACTAATATCACTGGTGAGAAGCTCCTAAAGAGTCAAGCATTGTCAGCGTTTAATGCGGCATGGTTGCCTTGCTATATACTGTTGCCATTCGCTATTGGTCTAAGCTATCTCGCTCTAAATGATAAAAATGTCATGGGAGTCAACATCAAATCTTTGATTCTCAAACTAAAAGGAATAAGGCTCAAGTCCTCTTAATCTTCAGAGGTTAATCCTTCTTCTGTCGTCCGCAGTTTCTCTTTGCACCACTTAATCAGCTCTTTAGCTTCTGAAACCTTTTTAGATAAATCGTCAATAGATATTGCCTTGCTCTCTAAATCACTGATGATCTTGTCCAATTCTTTAGTTGCTGAGGAATAAGTACGTTTTGCTGCCATATTTTTTATTGTATTTCGCTCGAAAGCTTACCGTCTTCAAGAGTTAACGTAACCATATCTCCCTTGGTCACTTGCTTTGTGCTGTTAACCATTCTCCCATCTTTAGATACGTAAGCATAACCTTTTTGAAGAATAGCTTTTGGATCGTTGCTAGTTACTATTTGGTCTATTCTTTCTATCTGTGATTTTTCTTTGGAGAGAACTGACGACACCAAGTGTTTGATTTCTATTGATTTGACCTGTAGATATTGATGTTGGACATTAAGTAAGTTGCCAGCACTATAAGCCAATTTTTGTTCGGATCGGTTGAGTTGATGAACGTATTGATTAATGATACTGTCAGCTGATTGAGTGATCTCTACCAGTTTAGAATGTGCATTGGATTCAAAATGAAGCATTCTTTCCAACAGGAAGTCTGCTACGGCCGTAGGAGTTTTTAATGAAAGCTTAGACACTATATCAACAACAGACTGATCGATCTCATGTCCAATTCCGATAATAAACGGCATGCCTGACAAAGCTATATTTTTGGATATCTGGTAGCTATCATAAGCTGAAAGATCTAATCTGGAGCCTCCTCCTCTAAGGATGATCACGGCATCATATAACTCAGGGTTATCAATAATTTGGCTGATTGCCTCACAGGTATCTCTTTCAACTTTTGAGCCTTGTACACTGGAGTCAAATAAGGTAATATTGATGCTATAACCATAGGTATTATTCTCTAATTGCGCCACAAAATCTTTGTATCCCGCAGCATTGGGCGAAGTGATTAGAGCTATACGCTGGATAACAATGGGGAGTAGCGTTTCTTTGTTTCGATCACGTAGTTCTTCTTTCTTAAGTTTTTCTAAGGTCTCCTGTCTAAGTAATTCGATCTTGCCAAAGGTAAAGTTGGCATCGATATCCTCCACGACAAGTTTTAGCCCATGGCGCTCATTGAAGTCTACTCTACACTTGAATCGAACCGCTCTGCCATCTTGTAACAATTCATGGATTATATCACCAATCTTACGTTTGATAAATCTAAAACTACTCTGCCACAAGTTTGCTTGAGCATTAGCATTAACTATTGACGAGTCTTCATCTTTATGGACGAGATCGATATAATAATTTCCCCGAGACTCTTTGCATTGGCTGATTTCGGCTTCGATCCAGATAGGCTCCCTAAAATTGAGAGCGATCACTCGCCGAATATACTCGTTGACTTGATAGAGCGTATAAGACTCCAAGTGCCTATGCCAATACTTCTTTAACGATATCTGCAGCTTCTTGTAAGACTACAGCAGACCGAACTTCTAAACCTGAGTTGTCTATCAATTCTTTAGCGATCTCTGCGTTAGTGCCTTGTAATCTCACGATGATAGGTACATTGATATTGCCCATATTCTTGTATGCGTCTACTACTCCTTGAGCTACTCTATCACATCTTACTATACCTCCAAATATATTGATGAGTATAGCTTTCACATTTGGATCTTTCAAGATGATCTTAAAGGCATTTTCAACTCTCTCAGCATCTGCGGTTCCTCCTACATCCAGGAAATTAGCAGGAGAGCCACCACTAAGTTTGATAATATCCATTGTTGCCATGGCGAGTCCAGCACCATTGACCATGCATCCTACATTACCATCTAATTTGACATAGTTAAGTCCAAACTCTTTAGCCTCTACTTCAGCAGGATCTTCTTCCGTGACATCTCTCATGGCTGCCAAATCAGGATGTCTGAACAATGCATTATCATCAACTGTCGTCTTACAATCAACAGCGAGGATCTCATCTTCACAATTTTTCAAACAAGGATTAATCTCTATGAGAGACAAGTCATTCTTGACAAAAGCAGCATATAGTTTGAAAATGAACTTTGTCATTTCTTTAAATGCCTTACCAGACAATCCTAAGTTAAAAGCAATTTTACGAGCTTCATATCCTTGCATGCCTAATGCAGGGTCTATATGCTCTTTATGCACCAAATGAGGAGTCTTTTCTGCCACCTCTTCGATATTCATTCCTCCCTCAGTGCTGTAGATAATGACATTTTCTTTCTTCTCTCTATCCATCATAATAGAGACATAATATTCTTTGCACTTATCAAAATCAGGAGCATATGAATCTTCAGCTATTAGGATCTTCTGTACCAGTTTCCCTTCGCCATCCATGCCACCAGGTGTCTGAGGCGTCTTGAGCATCATGCCTAATATATTGCCTGCATGCTCTTTCAGTTCTCCTTCATTCTTAGCTATTTTCACACCTCCACCTTTACCACGGCCACCAGCATGAATTTGAGCTTTGATCACTGCCCATTCAGTGCCTGTATCTTTTTGAAGCTTTTGAAAGGCCTCTACGGCTCCTTCTACTGAGTCAACAACATGTCCTCTCTGTATTTTAACTCCACTTGCTGCTAATATTTCTTTTCCCTGATATTCGTGAAGGTTCATCCTTTAAAATTTTTGTGCAAATGTAGAGAATTCGATATTAATATAGGATTAGATATCAATTAGTTTGCAGATAAGTCAGAACGGGTACAAACTATTGAGCACAATTTTACTTATGGCGATAAATTGTCACACATAAACCATTGAATAATACTAACT
>CAZJHC010000209.1:0-6760 GCA_964545645.1 uncultured Saprospiraceae bacterium | reverse complement strand
CCGGAGCGCCCATTCCCTAAAAAAGGGCTTGACAAGCTGTACCCAAATGAAGAGCTCATTCTTACTCTTCCAGGAGGTGGAGGATACGGTGAAAAAATATATAGAGATCCCAAAATGATAGAAATGGATAAAAATTTGAATTACGTTTAAAGTATATCATAGAACACTTTTGCTTCTTGTTACTCGATATTGATATATTTTGGAAATGGATAAAAGATTAAGATATGTCTGCTAAAAATCTACCCCCTACATATGACAAGATCGCAAAACATGCAGTTTTCCCAGAGATGACTCATGATGAGCGAGCTCGATATAATTTTTTAGCTAACCTCAACAAGCACTTAGCTCATGTATCGCAAGGCAATGCTGTAGCTTTTGAAAAAAGAGTTACACCAAAATTCATAGAGGAGCATGGTCGAGATATTCAAACTAAAGAAGAGCTTGGAGATGCCATGTCAAAAGATCTTCACTACCAGACTTGGTCAGCACTGAGAAGGTGTACTATGGAGATGAGGCAACAAGCGGGCCGATCTATGACCTATAGACAAGCTCTGGAGCTCAAAGAAAAAGTTGACCAACTAAATGAAGGCAAGGACACTTTAATTCTTAATGATGCCGTGTCACCACCATCCTATCTACTTGCCGTAGATAATCACATTATGCCGGGCAGCTATCATACAGAACTTTTTGATGGGGATGTTGCCAATGCAGCTAACTACGATGGTGGCTTATTCGTCACCACGGCTGGACTATTAGGAAAACTTTCAGACGGAGGTGGAAAAGCTATAGCACAATGGGTAAAGGATAATAATCCGGAGTTCAAACCAAAACGAATATTAGACATCGGCTGCGGTATGGGACATAATACACTACCGCTGGCTAAGATGTATCCAGAGGCTGAAGTCATCGGAATTGACACCGGACGTCCAATGCTGAGGTATGGACATGCAAGAGCTCAAGCATTAGGCTACACCAATGTCAAGTTCATTCAGGCCGAAGCCTCCGATATGCCGTTTGAAGATGAATCGTTTGATTGGATTCAGACTACGATGTTCTTTCATGAGACAGGTGGAAAGTCCATCTATAATATCATGAAAGAAATATATCGCTGTCTATCTCCTGGCGGACTCAATATGAATATCGAGCAACCTCAGTATACGGATGATATGAGCCTATATGAGCAATGGATCAGAGATTGGGACGCTTATAACAACGCTGAGCCCTATTGGAGCAAGATGCACGATATAGACCCTCAAGATCTAATGTCGGCATGTGGTTTTAACAAAAATGAATACATGCAAATCGGAGCACAAGCGATCAATGATCTTGATGATGGTACACAAAAGGCAGATGAACCCGAGGATCATGGAAGATCACCAATCTGGAATGTATTCGGTGCATGGAAAAAATAGAATAACTATAACAATTCCTAATAGCATTATTAAATCAGCTTAGCAAACAAGAAAATGGCAGAAAATCCAATCGATTATATAGGAATAGCAGGAAACAAACCAAAAGGAAAGCGACCATATTTCTTCGATGATCCAGCAGTGGAGAGAGTGCTAAATATTACTATGGCTATAGGTATGGAATTGGGGGTAGCAAGGGAAAGAATCGATACCTTAGAACGACTATTAGAAGAAAAAGGCATATTGACCAGAGAAGAAATAGAAAATTATACACCCACCAATAAAGCGATCGAAACGCAGCGTCAACAATGGCATAGTGAATATATATCACGTATACTAAGAGTTATACAACAAGCACAAGAGGAGCTTGCCAATCCTGATAAAACATTACAGGAAATCGCTGATGATATAGATAAAATGTAATGGCGCTAAAAGAGAGAATTGAAGAGTTTTGGGAAGCTGTCAAACAAAAAAATATCGATAGCATCAAAGATGCTTATGTGCCAAGTGAAAGTACTTATGTCATCCTTGAAGGACCGAGATACTCAACTATGGGTACAACTTTGATCTTCAAAGGGTGGCAAGATTTCCTTTCCTCTACAATCAATATGGCCGGTTACAAATGGATCGAAGGCCCATTCGAAGAGATAGAAGGCTCCCTCGGATGGATAGGAGGGATTACTGATTTATCACTGCAAGTAGGTGACAAAGTATTCTCCAATAGGTTCAGGATCAGCTTTGTAATGAAACAATACGATGGAGATTGGAAAATAAGGCATGAGCATGTATCGTCTCCGATGGAAGATCCATACGGTGTTGGTGATTGGCTAAAAAAATAACTACTACTTCTCAATTATGTGCATGGTAAAATACTAAGTAGATGAATATCTTAATCGTCCACGCCCATGAAAATCCTGATTCATTCTGCTCTGCTCTCTGTAGCAAGGCTGAAAAAGCAGCTTTGAACAAGGGCCATTCCGTCATTGTCTCTGATCTATATCTGCAAGAGTTTATCCCTACAGGAGGCAAGCATGACTTCACCAAACTTAGCGATGCATCCTATTATAAGTATGCTACTGAACAGCTCCATGCTTCTAATAATGATGGATTCTCACCAGAACTAAAGGCTGAAATGAATAAACTCATTGAAGCCGATCTATTGATTTTCAACTTCCCACTATGGTGGTATGATATGCCGGCGATACTTAAGGGTTGGGTTGATAGAGTCATGGCATATGGTATCGCCTATGGTGGCAAATACGGTTGGGGGCAGAATGGCAGATTTAAAGGAAGAAAGGCCTTAGCAACAGTCACTACAGGCACACCAACGACTGAATATCAAAAACCAATAGCTCAAATATTGGATAATCTAAATTCGGGCATATTCAGACTAGTCGGTTATGAGGTTATTGATCCTTTTGTGGCTTCGGCCGTA
Organism: uncultured Saprospiraceae bacterium; assembly: GCA_964545645.1. GTDB lineage: Bacteria > Bacteroidota > Bacteroidia > Chitinophagales > Saprospiraceae > GYS-P2D. Next base: position 3,916 of record CAZJHC010000209.1, on the reverse strand, counting down.
TCTCGCATAACAAAAGAAGAGCGAGTTAAGATACTGGACGATTACGAGAATTTCTTACTCCAACAATTATAAATAAAGCAATACAATTTAAACCATAAAAGTCCCTCCATTCACATGAATGCATTGACCTGTTATGTGGTCAGCTCCTTCACTCAGCAAGAATAAGATGGTTTGAGCGATATCTTCAGGTTTGGCAATCGTACTTAGTGGTGATATTTGCTCGTACATCTTTTCATCAAACCGCTTAGCACCATCAGTATAAATAAAAGGAGTATCAACAGCGCCCGGTGCAATGCTATTCACCCTGATACTCGGACCTAACTCAGTTGCTAAAATCTTTGACAGGCTAACGATTGACGCCTTAGCATTTGAATAGGCTCCATACTTGGCCTGACCGCCAAACGCCAAGCCTGAAGACATGTTGACAATTGCCGCATTGGGAGCACGCTTGAGAAGAGGCATCAAATACTTGCAGGCATTATAACAAGACTTAAAACTAATATTAAACTCCTTTGTCCAGTCCTCAAAATCTAAATCCTCAATAGTTTTGAAGTTAAGTATGGTACCCGATAGACATACTAAGCCAGTAATGTGAGCATTTTCAGTAATTAATTCGTTGGCAAAGGCCAGCATAGATTCATTGTCAGTTGGATCTATTCGATAATAAATTAACTCTTGATGTCGATGAGTGTTACTTTCTTGCTGTATATCAGCAGCTATTACTTTCACACCACACTCAAGCAGCAGATTTGTTAGAGCTATACCTATCCCACTATTCCCACCAACTAAGACAATCGTACTATCAACAGATTCATACTTCGGTCGTATCATCGATCAATTTTCTATAATAAAAAATCATCCCTACTGCAGTTGTACACATCAGCAAACCATACACCCCTGCAGGTACGGCCATCAAGCTATTATTCAGTAGAGCGGGAGAGGTAGCTATGGCCATACCCAATACATTGTTTTGCATACCTGTCTCTATTGAAGTAGTCACCGAATGACGCAAGGACAATCCAGCGAGTCGAGCTGAAAAATAACCCACAGCTAAAGTCGCAACATTTAAAATTAGAACGGCCAAGAAGCACTGCCGAACAAAACTCCATACATTTCCTATCTCATCAAGCTTTACATAGATCAGTAGTAGTGCAAGGATAATTATGATCCCCGAAATCCAGGCTATTATGGAACCTGCTCTTTTAGTCGCCTCGGGAAAGAGATAATTAGTCCCCATACCGATGGCCACAGGCAGAGCGGTCAATTTGAATATATTGATAATCGTTTGTAATAATGGCAATTGAATAGCTACTTCCCCAGCTCCAGCAAGATTTCTTAAGGACCAATTAATAATAAGAGGTATCGTAATGATAGTCAGTATACTGCTGAAAGCCGTAAGGGTAATAGACAATGCAGTGTCTCCTTTAGACAAGTGAGAAATCAAGTTAGATACAGCTCCTCCCGGACTGGCAGCCACCACCATGACTCCTACAGCAAAGGCAGTCGAAAGAGGAATAACTTTTACAATAACTAAACCGATAATAGGCAATAAAATCAACTGATTGACAAGACCGACAGCTACTGACTTAGGATACACTGCTACCCTCTTAAAATCGGAAATCGTCAGTGTCATCCCCATAAACAGCATTATAGCAAATAATAGAGCTTGCAAAATCGAAGGGGTATGTATGAGTAGTTCTGCTAACATTATATCTAAGATAATAAACCATAGTCATCAATGAGCTGAAGTATAATTGCCCGCAATATTTTGTACTCATTAAAAAGGTCATATTACCACTTGTCATTATCTTGATAGCCATGAATAATTATGGCAGCATACTACGGTCGGTTCTGATTAACCACTACGTCTGGGGCTACTTAGCCATTGTATTGCTAACAATTTCATGTAAAGAAGAAGTGCCTTCTCTCAACATCTCCATTCAACCCAATGATCATATCAGCATCATTGGCGGCAACCTCTGCTCTCGGATGATGGAATACGGCTACTTTGAAACCCATATACATCAACAATTTCCCAATTATAAGCTCACGATTCGCAATATGTGTGATCCAGGTGACACACCAGGTTTCAGGCCCCATTCGGGCAGGTTCTCTCCATGGGCATTTCCTGGTGCAGAGACTTTTCAAGGTGAGTTAGCCAACTTCTCTTATAGCCAAGGACACTTCGAAACACCTGATCAATGGTTGACAAGATTAGAGACTGATATGATCCTTGCCTTCTTTGGATATAGCGAATCATTCGATGGGTCCGAGAGAGTCGATACTTTCAAAGCTGAGTTAGACGCATTTATCACTCATACCCTCAACCAAGAATACAATGGTCAAAATGCTCCAACTTTAGTATTAATATCTCCGATGGCGTTTGAAGATCTATCTGACCATTATGACTTGCCTGATGGAGCCATTCTCAATCAAAACTTAAAACTATATAGTCTAGCCATCGAAGAAGTCGCCATGAAGAGGGACATCGCTTTTGTTGACATGTTTGACGTGACGCAACGATGGTTCAAAGGCGATGACCATCTGACAATTGACGGATTTCAGCTAAATGATGCTGGTTATCAGCGATTTTCATCTTACTTGACTCAACGGTTATTCAAACCAGTAGATCCTCCTAACCCATACAGCGAAAAAATACATGCCGCTGTGATGGATAAAAATTGGTATTGGCATGATGACTACAAGAGCCCAAATGGAGTTCATGTATTTGGGCGTAGATACAATCCATTTGGCCCTGACAATTACCCAGATGAGATAAAGAAAAAACGAGAATTAACAGCCATAAGAGATACTGCCATCTGGATGGCAGCGACAGGTCTACTAGTCGATATTACTGCCAAAGATTCACTCACACATCCTCTGAGCCCTGTGGAGACTAATTATGTCACCGGAGATTACGGTAGAGGAACCGCAGAATATCTATATGGTGATGATGCTCTTGCTACCTTTGATTTGCCGGACGGTTATGCTATAGAGCTATTTGCCTCAGAGAAAGAGTTTCCAGATCTGGCGAATCCTGTGCAGATCTCTTTTGATAATAAGGGAAGGTTATGGGTGGCGGTCATGCCTACCTATCCACACTATAAGCCTGGCGACCCTAAGCCCAATGATAAGTTGCTCATCCTAGAAGACACCAATCATGATGGCCAAGCTGACAAGCAGACCGTTTTTGCAGATTATCTGCATCTGCCTATAGGCTTTGAGTTGGCACCAGAGGGAGTATATATCTCCCAAGGACCTAACCTTAAACTATTTACAGATACCGATGGAGATGATCAAGCAGATCGTATTGAGATAATCCTTAGTGGATTTGATGATCATGATACGCACCATGCCATTAGTGCATTTTGTGCGGATCCATCAGGAGCCATTTATATGGGAGAAGGAGTATTCCTTCACACTAATGTTGAAACAGCATATGGTCCAGTTAGAGCTACTAATGGTGGATTTTACCGGTACAACCCTAATCGAAAGCATCTTGAACGAGTATCTCAGGTACCCATACCCAACCCCTGGGGTATAGCCTTTGATGACTATGGGCAAAATCTATTCGCAGAAACGTCAGGCCCAGATATCAGATGGATGTTGCCAGGCGAGGTAGCTCCACGGTATGGACAATCCAACGATCAAGCACCCAGCTTAGTAAAGGAGGAGGATAAAGTCAGGCCAACATCTGGGTTAGAGTTTTTGTCCAGTCGACATTTTCCAGATGAACTGCAAGGAGACCTCTTGATAAACAATACCATCGGATTCTTAGGCATGCGCCAACATCAAGTGCTGGATGACAGTTCAGGATTCGCATTAGAGATGAGGCAAGATATAGTATCAGGAAGTGATCCCAACTTCCGGCCTGTAGATATGGAGATTGCACCCGACGGCTCACTATACCTAGCCG
>CAZJHC010000208.1:0-6771 GCA_964545645.1 uncultured Saprospiraceae bacterium | reverse complement strand
GTCTAAAACATATATAAACGAATATCTTTAATCAATGAATGGCCAAAAGCTATATGATCAAGCGAAGTCAAGAGTAATGACTCGCAAGAAGTTCTACTCACATATTGTGACATGGGTGATCATGAGCGTTTTCTTTATTCTAATCAACTTGTTTACCACCGATTATTTCTGGGCGATCTTTCCGATTTTGGCTTGGGGCATAGGTGTTGCATTTCATGGTTTGCAGGTATTTTCTGATGAGTGGGAAGATAAAGAAATAGAGAAAGAGTTTTTAAGACTACGCAAGAAGAACATGGATTTTCATGGAGAGGCCATGGGAGAGCCCGATGAGGATCTGGTAGAGATTCCTAGCAATTGGAAGGACAAAGATTTTGTCTAATACCGACTCACTTCAGAGGCAGTTTACCCTATAGTAATTTAGTCACCACCCTTACTTTTTTCTCCCGACAACTGTATTATTAAAGTATTAACTATTTTTGCTATATGTATTGACTTGATTTATAATCAAACTGTACTCATTGAAAAAGGTTAGTAAGAAAAAAATACATGATATAATATTCGAAACCAATACTCCAATCGGTAAGCGTTTCGATATTACACTGCTAGTCCTTATAGTGCTTAGCGTACTCGTCGTAGCCCTTGAGACAGTGCCTTCGTTAGATGGAAATTTTAGAACTCTTTTCAGAGTCTTAGAATGGATTTTTACAATCATCTTCACTATAGAGTATATACTTAGGATATACTCTGTTAAGAAGCCCATGAAGTATATCACGAGTTTCTATGGCATCGTAGATCTACTTTCTATTATTCCGACGTACATCAGCATTTTTTATAATGGTTCGCAGGCCTTACTTGTCATAAGAGCTTTAAGGCTTTTGAGGATATTTAGGATTTTCAAGATGGCTCGAGCTATGAATCAAGGATTCGTCATAGTGCGAGCTCTTAAAAGTTCTTCCACTAAGATTTTTGTGTTTCTATTCGCTGTCATGTTGGTTGTATGTCTCTTTGGCTCATTGATGTATCTCATAGAAGGAAGTACCAATCCTCAGTTTGATAGTATTCCTCGCAGCATCTATTGGTCCATTGTAACTATTACGACGGTAGGGTTTGGAGATATTACTCCTCAAACCACTTTAGGTCAATTTTTATCTGCTATCCTAATGATCTTGGGTTATGCCATCATCGCTGTACCTACAGGTATTGTAACTTCCGAGCTCACCAAAGAAAACAACTTTATCCATGAGAGCGATCTATCCACCGAGCACTGTCCATCTTGCTCTAAAGAAGGTCATGATCCAGATGCTATCCACTGCAAGTATTGTGGAGAAATGCTCAATGAGGATATCTAATAGATTACCAACGAATCAAGGCGCTACCCCAGGTAAATCCACTGCCAAACGCAGCCAAACAAACCAAATCTCCATCTTTGATCTTGCCCAGGTCTCTTGCTTCGCATAGAGCTATGGGTATAGATGCAGCTGTTGTATTACCATATTTTTGGATATTATTAAAGACTTGGTTATCCCCAAGTTTAAGTAGTTTTTGTACGAACTGGCTGATCCTAAGATTTGCCTGATGTGGTATGAGCATATCGATGTCCTCTGGAGTATATCCCGTCGTTGCCAAAGCCTCGTGGATCGCAGCAGGAAACTTCTTTACAGCCCATTTAAAGACCAGTGGGCCATTCATATTGGGATAGATAAGGTGATCGTCGAGCATCTTCTGGGTCATGTATATTCCCCCAGGTTTATCGTTTTCAGGAAAACCAAATCGTTCCTTGCCCAAGTGGTGTCCTCCATGAGAGCCAGGAGTAATCATCGCCAACTCCTCGGCACATGTACCATTGGAGTGAAGGTTAGTCGTTAAGATTCCTCTACCCTCTTCCTCAGTAGGTTGTAACACCACAGCGCCAGCGCCATCTCCGAATATAACTGTCACATTTCTTCCTCTGGTATCAAAGTCAAGACCCATTGAGTGCATTTCTGCCCCAACTACCAATACATTTTTATACATCCCTGTCTTAACAAATTGATCTCCAATCGATAATCCATAGATAAATCCAGAGCATTGATTGCGGATATCTAATGCGCCGATCTCGGTATCAGTGATGCCAAGAGCTCTCTGCAGCAACACTCCGCATCCAGGAAAAAAATAATCCGGACTCAATGTCGCAAAGATGATAAAGTCAATGTCTTCTTTATTGATTCCTGCATCGTCTATGGCCTTTTGTGCCGCAATGGCTGCAAGCGTTGTCGTCGTCTCTTCATGCTTAGTGGCATATCTACGTTCTTTGATTCCAGTTCGCTCTTGGATCCATTCATCTGACGTCTCCATGTACTGTGTGAGGTCATCGTTGGTCATTACATTATCGGGGACATAATATCCTATTCCGGCTATTTTTGTTTTATGCATGGCGTATTTTTCTGTGCTCAATATATAAAAACCATTCATTAGCAAGTTGATTACAACTTCATTCTATGGTTTGTCGATTTAATAACAATACAGGTCCTTATTTATTCATTCCAAATCGATTTCTATAAATTTTAAAGAATAAATGAGTCAACTTGCGTTTAATAGGCGTTTAATTCATTGAATTAACAGTTTAAAATGTTTGTTTAAAATACGAACAGGCTAAACTTAATTATCCGGTCGCAGTTGTATCAAGAATCTAATCATGTATCATCCATGTCCGGATCCAAAAAATTTAATCGATTGGAGTGTACGTAACGATATGAGAAAAAATGTTGCTTTACTTATTACCCTATTAGCCTTCTTTATCTCTTGGGATATCAATGCTCAAGGAGTCACCAAGGTATCCGGCAAGGTGTTCGATTCGCAAACTAAGGAGCCATTGCCATTTGTCAATATAAGCTTTGACAATACGAGTGTAGGTACCACTACGGATCTTGATGGTTATTTTGAAATCGATTCGAGATTCGTCTCTTCTGATCTCTGCGCATCATTTTTAAGCTATAAGACACAGTGCCAAAAAATCATCGTTGAAGAAAAAAATAAGGGGATGGCATTCTACTTAGAGCCAGAAAGCCTACAGATAGAAAACGTCACTATAGTTGCCAAAAAAGGTAGGTATCGAAAAAAAGGTAACCCTGCAGTGGCTCTTATGCGCAAGGTCATTGATAATAAATCAGAAAATCGCCTAGAAGGTCAGGACTATTATTCCTATGATAAATATGAACGAATAGAACTGGATCTCAACAACATCACCGAAGAATTTAAGAATCGAAAGATTTTCAATCAGTTTGATATATTGTGGAATTACTTGGATACTTCAGAAATCAATGGGAATGTATTCTTGCCCATCTATCTGAGAGAGGTCAACTCCAAGGTTTATTATCGACAGAATCCAGAGTCCAAGAAGGAATATCGAGAAGCTATCAATATGACCAAATTTGATGAGTCGGTAGACGATCAAAGTCTGACAGATGCCCTTGACTTTCTGTATCAGGACATAGATATATATGATAATACGATCCGGCTATTGGACAATAATTTCGTCAGTCCTATATCCCCATTAGCACTTAATTTTTATCGATTTTATATCCTCGACACCACCTATGTCAATGGCACGAGTAGCATCAGACTTGGGTTTATCCCTCGGAATAAATCTAATTTTGGATTTACCGGAGATTTATATGTATCCAATGATAGCAGTGATCATTACGTCACTCGAGCAGACTTTGGCATCATCGGCAACATCAATTTGAATTTTGTCAATGACCTTGAAGTTCGCCAAGATTTCATCCCATATGAGGATGCATATATCCTGACCAGAGACGACGTCACCATAGACTATAGCGTGACTAAGAATGGCATTGGGTTTTATGGGACCAGGACATTGGCCTATGACAACTTCGATTTTAGCCCTGCTGCAGATCCAGAGGTATACGACCATATAGAAAATGTTATAATCTCCAGGGACGCCTATGAAGCGCCTCCAGACTATTGGGAAGACAATAGGATGCTGGAGCTAACAGATAAACAAAAGAATCTATATGTGATGATAGACACCTTAGTGTCTATGCCGGCCTATAAACGTCTCATCACTGGAGTCAAAATTCTTACTACCGGATACTTACCCTTTGCCAAATTTGAAGTAGGTCCATTGCCTACTTTTTATAGTTTTAATCAGGTTGAAGGCTCAAGAATCCGACTTGGTATTGAGACCAATTTTGGTTTTAGTAAGCGCTGGTTTGCAGATGCATATGGCGCTTATGGATTTAGAGATGAACGGTTCAAGTACAGAGGAGGCCTTACTTATACCTTTAACAGGGATTGGAAAACCAATCCAAGGCATTTTATCAGGGCTGCATATCAGCAAGAGGCGACATTCCCTGGACAACAATTACAGTTCATACAACAAGACAACTTTTTGTTGTCTGCCAGGCGAGGTGCTACCAATCGGATGATCTTTGAAAAAGAGTTTCGTCTAGAGTACACAAGAGAGTCTCCAGGGTTTGCGATAGATTTTTGGTTCTCGGATAAGACTACTAATCCCTATGGAGACCTGGAGTTGCCATTTATCAATGAGAATGGGGAGCCTTCTTTATTACAAGAATTGGGTACAACGGTATTGGGTGTCGGATTGGAGCTTGCCCCTAATAAGCAGTTCATACAAGGACGCCAGTATCGTACACCTATAATTAATGAGTTTCCCATTTGGACCTTGAGATATGAAAAATCTTTTGATGGTTTATTGGGTAGTGACTATGACTATCATCGAGTGGAGTTGGGATTTTTCAAGAGGTTTAATCTATCGATCCTCGGGCATAGCAATGTCGGTATCGAAGCGGGTAAGATCTGGGGTGATTTGCCATATAACCTGCTCTTTATTCCTCGTGCTAATCAGTCTTTTGCCTATCAGAAAGCCTCTTTTAATATGATGAATTTTTTGGAATTTGTTTCCGATGATTTCATCTTTTTCCGAATGGAGCACTATTTTAAGGGATTCTTCTTCAACCGTATACCTCTATTGAAGAAGCTGGGTCTGAGAGAAATAGCGACGTTCAAAATGGCCTATGGCAACCTGAGTGATGGCAATAATCCTGCTATAAATAATAGCAGCCCTGCCTTTTCTGTTAATTCTGAAGGAGTGCCACTGACCTATACTTTTGACGGGGTTCCGTATATGGAGGGCAGTATCGGTATAACCAATATATTCAAAGTATTAAGGGTAGACTTGGTTAAAAGATTAAACTATCTGGACCATCCTGATGTGCCCTCATTGTTTAACACCAAAGGTTTAGGCCTAAGAGCCCGATTTAAAGTTGAATTTTAACAACTGATTAAGCTATCTTCGTTGATCCAACAATCATATAGATTGTACAACTGTTAGAACTTATGAAGTTTGAACTTAAAAAGAAGCAACACAAGGATCCAGGATCCAAAGGCTTACCTAAAGGATATCCGGTGCCTCCTGAAGATACTGATTTGCTATTCTACATACAGCGCAATCAAAATCATGATACCATCGTCTATCGTTTGAATAGGAATCTCGATGGTCTTATCAACAAGGATTTGCCCATGCATGCTTATTGGATCAAATACTCTGAGGGAGGAGTGACCCGAGAGCTCAATCAATTGCAATCCAAACTGGCGTTTGGATATGAATCCAGCGAGATATCTCCTGATTTATACTCATTTAAGTTCGGTGCGTATGAACAGCTGACCTTTTATATTGCTCGTCAATCTGATAGTAACCAGTATAGAGTCATTCTCTCTGTAAATGGCAAAAAGATGTGGTTACACAATATCTATGCTTATGCAGTAGAATTTGGAGTATTCCCTGATGTGAAGTTTATCGAATTTTATGGTGAAGAACCTAATAGTGGTATAGCCGTATATGAAAAAATCACCCTCTAATTATGGCAAAGAAGAATTATGTATCCAACTCTGAGGAGTCAATAAGGTTATTTCAGAATCCATTTATGGAATCCCTGTCCAAGGTGCATTTTGCAGTGCCCTTGTTTATATTTATCCCATTGAATGCTTTCTTGATTTACTATGGTATACAGAATGGGCTGACTGCTATCAGCTCTATATTTCTGTGGTTCTTTGGAGGCATCTTTGTGTGGACGATAGTAGAATATGTACTCCATAGATTTATCTTCCATTATCATCCTACCAGTGAGTTTGGAAAGAAGATCCACTTCATTTTTCATGGTATCCATCACGACTACCCTCGGGATCGTCTGAGGTTGGTGATGCCACCATCAGTGAGTATTCCTCTGGCAACTTTGTTTTTCTTTCTATATAGATCATTTATTCCTGAACCACAACTATATATATTCTTTGGTGGCTTTCTTACGGGATACTTGATATATGATATGTTTCATTATGCGATTCATCATGTAGAAGTCAAAGGCAAGTTGTGGAACATGCTCAAGACGCACCATCTCAAGCATCATTATAATGATCCTGAGAAGGGATTTGGAGTGAGTAGTCCTTTATGGGACATAATAGTTAGATCAAATTTTGATAAAGGATAAGTAAATCATTATTAAATACATAAATCAAGAGGATGTATGGTTTTTGTGTAAAAATCAAATGCCCTATATTCGCAGCTTGATTTAAAATCAACTTTGCTGAACTAAAACCTATCTTATGCTTAAAGATCGAATGAAAGCCTACGACGTTCCTCAAAAAATCGAGGCAATGGGAGTATACCCATACTTCAGGACCATAGAGTCAGAGCAAGACACTGTCGTAAAGATTAATGGCAAGGATATCATGATGTTTGGTTCTAATAGCTAC
>CAZJHC010000207.1:0-6773 GCA_964545645.1 uncultured Saprospiraceae bacterium | reverse complement strand
ATCTTGTAGATCGTCGAGGCCGCAAGATAGGATATAGTTCTGCAGAGGCTGCTGGAGTAGAAATAGGTGATGTGATAATAGGCGTAAATGATCAATCAGTGCAAAACCGAGAAGCCCTTCAAGAGGCTCTCAAGTTTGTTAAGGTTGGAGATACTTTAGATTTAAAGGTCTATCGTAATGGAAAGAAAAAGACAATACCTGTGAAATTGCGGAGAGGAATATAAGCAAAAGATCGTCCAAGGACGTTTTAGATAAAGTTGGTTTTTCGTTTTGTTTTGAGGCGCCCACTATATACTTAGGTGGGCGTTTTTTTATTTAACGTTTGCGGGTTACTCGAGGGAGCATTTGTTTTTTCCACACAGCAAAAGTCCCCTGCAATATGTTTTTTCTTGCCTCCTGAACTAGCCATAAGAAAAAAGTCAAATTGTGTATACTAGCTATCTGAAGGCCAAGGGATTCCTTAACCATAAATAAGTGTCTCAGATAGGCTTTGCTATGTCTATTGCTAACGGCACAATCTAAGTGTTCATCAATAGCAGAAAAATCATTCTTCCATTTTGCATTCTTTATATTGATAATTCCCTCATCCGTATAGAGCATGCCATGTCTTGCGTTTCGGGTAGGCAAGACACAGTCAAACATATCTATTCCCCTATCGATACATTCCAAGAGATTGGCAGGTGTTCCCACACCCATCAGATATCGAGCTTGATCTGTAGGCAGGTGCTCACACACCAATTGAGTCATATCATACATAATAGGCGCTGGCTCACCTACAGATAAGCCCCCTATAGCGTTCACCTCAGAGCTATGGTCAGCTATAAACTTAGCTGACTCGATTCTTAGATCATTGTAGGTGCTTCCTTGTACTATCGGCGCCAATATCTGCGAATAACTGTGTATAGCGTCGTTCTCCTCAAAATATTTTTGACATCGCACCAGCCAACGATGAGTCATATGCATAGAGCGCTTAGCATAGCTATAATCACAGGGGTATGGTGTACACTCATCAAATGCCATGATAATATCAGCACCTATATGTCTCTGAATCTCAATAGCGTACTCTGGAGAGAAAAAATGTCTAGAGCCATCGACAGGACTTTGAAACTTAACGCCTTGTTCGGTGATCTTCCTAATCCCACTTAACGAGTACACCTGAAAACCACCACTATCAGTAAGCATGGGCTTGTCCCAAGAGTTAAATTTATGTAAGCCTCCACTATTAGATATAAGCTCATGTCCAGGTCTTAGATATAAATGAAAGGTATTGCCAAGTATAATCTGAGCCCCCAAGTCTTCTATCTCGTTGAACTGAACAGATTTGACCGTCCCTTGGGTGCCAACAGGCATAAAAATAGGGGTCTCAATAACTCCATGATCTGTAGTCAACAAGCCCGCTCTAGCGGCACCAGTATCGGTCGTTTTTATTAATTCAAATCCCATATCAACGTGAGTTATACATCTTTAAGGCTAAACCTATCATTAGAGAAAATGACAAGAGAGAAGAGCCCCCTTTGCTTATGAAAGGAAGAGGAATACCTATAACAGGAGAGATGCCCATTGTCATACCTATATTGATAAAGAAATGCACGAAAATAAAACCCGCTATCGCATACGAGTAGTTCCTAATAAATTGATATTTGGATTCTTCTCCTTTTTGTATTATTCTAACAATCATAATGGTGAATAGTACGATAACAGCCATTCCACCAATAAATCCTTGCTCGTCTCCTATACTGCTAAATATGAAATCCGTCGTCTGCGCAGGCACATAATTGAGCTTAGTAAAAGTTCCATCTAGATACCCCTTGCCAGATAGACCGCCAGAGCCAATAGCCAATTTTGATTGCAACAAATTATATAAGGACCCTCTTGGATCGCATTTCTCTGGTTGTAGCCAAACATTAATTCGATCCTGCTGGTGTGGCTTGAGGACGTTGTTAAAGGCAAATGAACTCGAAAACCCAATCAATGCAAGCATCAACACCCCAGCTAAAAGAGAAAACTTCATTGTCATAGTCCGCCTTCGATTAAAGTAGAAGAGCACCGAGAGGAGTGCAATCCCATTGACACCGACAGCATATTGTATCCAGTCAAATTGATAAGAGACCAATGAAAACAAAACTAAGGTTGTAAATAGCAATATCGAGAAAACCCGCAACTCTTTGAAATCCAGTATAAAAAGGATCACCATCAATAGCAATATCGATAGACCAGACAACACCCCATAAACAAGAGTCAAGACAACTGTAAGAAAAACAAGGATGGCAATGATATAATAAAGGCTCGGCAATCCACGACGATATAAAAGGATCAAAAAAGAAAAAAAGGTGATGGCAGAGCCAGCATCAGGTTGTAACATTATCAAAAACGCTGGAACCACTATAATAGCTAAAACAAAGAGCTGCGTTCTTGCCTCTCTGAGATCAAATCTAATGGCACTCAATACACTGGCAAGATATATCGCTGTGGTCAACTTAGCCAGCTCTGAGGGCTGTATTGAAAATGGGCCAATGGCAATCCAAGAAGTGGCTCCGTTAACCTCCTTACCTACGAGTATCACTAGAATCAATCCTATAATACCCAGTACATATAGCGGAAGAGAGAGCGTATTAAATAATTGCCAATCGACAACATTTATTAAGAGCATAACGACCAACGAAATCAGTGCCCAAATGACTTGTTTGCCAAAAGGACTGTTAGGCGAATAAATACTACCTTGTTCTACATCATGATATGTGGTAGCATAAATCATCATAAGCCCAACCCCGACAAGGGCTATGTATGTTATAAAAAGAATCCAATCAAACGAGGGAAGACCCTTTGGACTACTTCTGAGAGCCATCTTGTATTAGCTCGGTTTTCATGACTTTATCCCTATAAGGTATCGCATATGGAAAGTCTCTCTTAAAGGTAACAAGCATTGGTTCTACATCTAGGCGAGTCTCAAATGCACCAACTTTCATACTATAATAAGGCGCTTCATGGCTTAACTCATAGACCATCTCTGGATAGTTTCTTTCAAATAACCACTTGGCACTTTCTAGCGCTCTTCGGTCTGTGGTAGAAATAATCTTGATCCTCCAGCCATCTATATAAGGTTCTTCCTTGCCGGTCTTGACAAACTGGTCCATAAAGGTCCTCACCTCTGGTGATTCTTTGAATGTCTGTGATGAACAAAGACTTAAGAAGACGAATGAAATGATAAAAGTTAAGACTATCCTGGCCATACTGTGAAATTAAGAACTATTTTAATTTGCCGTGACACTGTTTAAATTTCTTGCCACTACCACAGGGACAAGGTTCGTTTCTTCCTACTTTTTGAGCAACACGTTTAAATGTTTCAGGCTTCGATTTTTGTTGACTCACCCCCTCTGCAGCACGTCTCCTAGCCACATCCTCGGCTCTAGAGGCGCTCGTTTTGCTCAGATCTGTCCGAGTTTGTTTAGCCTCTTTGAGGTTATCATTAGTATTAATGACTAGGCGGCCTCTCATCAGATATGTACTAACCTCTTCATTGATATTATAAATCAAGCGTTCAAAGAGCTCGTAAGCTTCCATCTTATAGATCACCAGAGGGTCTTTTTGCTCAAATGAGGCTGCCTGTACAGAGTCTTTGAGCTCATCCATGGATCTAAGATGCTCCTTCCACGTATCGTCTATGATGCTTAAGCTCACGGCTTTTTCTATATCTTTTACGATACTCTTGCCCTCAGTATCTACGGCGATAGCAAGGTCTGCCGAGATTGGCAATGGCTTCTTACCTCCATCGGTAAATGGGACTGCTATCCTCTTATATCGATGGCCCTCATTGTCATGGACTCGTTTGATGACCGGCAATAAGATTTCTGTGATTTTCTCAAATTTGTTATTATAAAGCTCATCCGTTTCTTGCTGAAGTCTTGAGGTCAACTCGGTTTCGGAGAGTGATTTAAAGTCTTGTTCACTAAAATCGGGGTCATTACCAAGAACCCTTAGGCATTCATTTCTAAACGCCTCGTAATTGTCAATAGCCTTGTAGTCACTAACCAAGTTCTCAGTTAATGAGGAAAACAGGTTGAACAAATCGACAGAAAGGCGCTCACCAGAAAGAGCATTATTTCTCTTTTTATAGATAGCTTCTCTCTGGATATTCATCACGTCATCATACTCCAGCAGGCGCTTACGGATGCCAAAGTTGTTCTCTTCTACCTTTTTCTGTGCTCTCTCTATGGATTTACTAACCATGTTGTGTTGTAGCACCTCCCCTTCTTTATGCCCCATGCGGTCCATGAGTTTAGCTAATCGTTCAGAGTTAAACAATCTCATGAGGTTATCTTCAAGAGACACATAAAACTGCGATGATCCCGGGTCTCCTTGACGTCCGGCTCGACCTCTAAGTTGTCTATCTACTCGTCGAGAGTCATGTCTCTCGGTTGCTATGATGGCTAGCCCTCCTGCTTTCTTAACTTCGTCAGATATCTTGATATCTGTACCCCTTCCTGCCATGTTGGTAGCGATGGTCACATTACCTGCCCTACCTGCTTCTGCCACTATTTCAGCTTCTCGTTGATGTTGCTTAGCATTGAGGACATTATGTCGAATATTTCTCAGATTGAGCATTCTACTGAGTTTCTCAGAGATGTCAACTGAGGTTGTACCTACCAATACTGGTCTGCCAGCTTCCGTCAATTGGACGATCTCATCGATAGCGGCATTATATTTTTCTCTGGCCGTTTTATACACCAGGTCTTCTCTGTCATCTCGTTGTATAGGTCTATTAGTTGGGATGACTACGACATCCAGCTTATATATATCCCAAAACTCTTTGGCCTCTGTCTCGGCAGTACCTGTCATACCACACATCTTGTGATACATCCTAAAGTAATTCTGAAGTGTCACCGTTGCATAAGTTTGAGTGATGTCACCAACCTTGACATTCTCTTTGGCCTCCAGTGCCTGATGTAACCCATCCGAATAACGACGACCCTCCATCATACGGCCTGTCTGCTCATCAACTATTTTTACTTGCCCATCCATGACGACATACTCTTCATCTTTTTCGAATAGTGTGTACGCTTTGAGCAGTTGGCTTACAGCATGTAGGCGTCGAGACTTAATAGAGTAATCATTGGCGAGATTAGTCTTGAGCTCATTGAGATCTGTCCCTTCAGCTTTCTCTTGTGCGTCGAGGACTTGCATCTCAGTAGCGATATCAGGCATGACAAAAAAGTGTTCATCCGATTCTCCTTGAGCTAGAAAATCAGCACCCTTCTCTGTGAGTTCTACATTCCTGTTTTTTTCATCTATGGTAAACAGGAGAGGTTCGTCAACCAGATGCATCCGTTTGGATTGCTCCTGCATATAGAAGTTCTCTGCTTTTTGCATAGTCACCTTGACCCCTTCTTCACTTAGAAATTTGATCAGTGGTCTATACTTAGGTAATGCTCGATAAGCCCTGAGCAGGCACATTCCGGCTTCTCCTTCTTCGCTACCTCTATCTCCCTCACCAAATAATTTCTTAGCCTCCGCCAAGTAACTGGTTGCTAGCTTACGCTGAGCAGATATTAATCTGTCTACCTTGGGTTTGAGCTCCAGATATTCTTGATCTTCTGCCCCCTTAGGTACTGGCCCCGAAATAATCAATGGTGTCCGAGCATCATCTATCAATACAGAATCAACCTCATCTATCATAGTGAAGTGATGCTTCCCTTGAACTTTTTCATCTATGGAGCGAACCATGTTGTCTCTGAGATAATCAAAGCCAAATTCATTATTAGTCCCGTAAGTGATATCGCACTTGTAAGCATCCTTTCTAGGCTCCGAGTGTGGCTTGTACTTGTCGATACAATCAATCGTCAGGAACAGAAACTCCATGATGGGTCCTATCCACTCAGCATCACGTCGAGCTAAGTAATTGTTAACAGTAATTACATGTACTCCTTGGCTCGACAGGCCATTCAGGTATGCTGGTAAGGTTGCTACGAGCGTCTTCCCCTCTCCAGTCTGCATTTCTGCGATCTTGCCATCGTGTAGCACCATACCCCCTATCAACTGTACATCATAATGGATCATATTCCAAGTGATCTCTGCTCCTGCCGCTTTCCAGTGGTTCTTCCAGGTGGTGACATCTCCATTTACTGTGACATACTCTTTGATGGCAGCAAGGTCACGATCTTTGTCCGTTGTGGTTACTTGTATCTCGCTATTTTCTGAGAATCTCCTGGCCGTCTCTTTAACAACGGCGAATGCCTCTGGCAGTAATTCTTTTAGAATATCTTCTAAGTGCTCATCTCTTTCTTTGATCAATTCATCGATCTGATTGTAGAGCTTTTCTCTGAGTAAAAGATCCGTTTCTGATTCAGATTCCTTTTTAAGGTTATCGATGTCCTCATTGATACCTGCTAAATGGTCAGCTATTCGCTTTCTAAACTCGAGGGTTTTATTACGTAGTTGATCATTGGATAAGGCCTTGTACTGCCCATAAAACTCGTTTATTTCGTCTACTCTGCCAGAATATTCTTTGACATCTCTATCCTGCTTAGTTCCAAAAACCTTTTTAAAAATATCGAACATGAATTATTATTCTTAGTGAAATGATCTGCATATAGATGCACCATTATCGTTCCAGATGATTGTGCATGCCAAGATGGCACACAGAGCCATTATTATAAAGATGCAAAGATACATGTATATCTATGTCTATGCAGTTTAGCGGATGACTTGTTTTTTGTGCTAATCATTATAGAAAGAAAACGCTAATAAGCGTACATTCAATATTATAAATATTGCAT
>CAZJHC010000206.1:0-6787 GCA_964545645.1 uncultured Saprospiraceae bacterium | reverse complement strand
CCAAAATGATATGGAACACTGGACTCAAGTATAGCCTTGATAAATCTACAGCCATAAGAATAGGGGCCAACACTGGATTTAGAGCACCATCCATGCCACAGACTACCCATCAAAGTGCTTCTTTTCAATTTATTTCTTCAAACGGAGGACTGCTACCATTCAGAGTCTTACATATCAGGGATGGCAGCAGTATAGCACAAAGACTACAACTCAATAGGTTGAAACCAGAAAGCTCAGTAAGCTATAATGTCGGAATAGATTATAGTCCAAGTCCCAAGATATCAATCAAAGCCGACGCTTATCTAATTGAAATAGATGATAGAATCGTCCTATCCGGTATTATACCAACTACTTCTAATCAAGAACTTGAAAATACATTTATCAATGATGATATCTCAGGTGTACAGTTTCTATCAAATGCAATAGGCACAACCACCAGAGGCTTTAGCTTTTCTACAAGTTATGTTCACAGTATCGCACATACCTCTATTCAGTATTCATTAAGTGGGCATGTTGGCAAAACCGAAGTGGTTAGAAATAGAGATGGAGACGTCCAGATAAACTCATCACCATTGTTCGAAGAACTGCCACAATTAGTATTTAATCGTGAGGAAATAGCTCGAATAGAAAACGGATCTCCCAATCATAAAGTATTGGCATCAGTTGCCATTAAAAGGCCCAAATGGGTAACCAAGATATCAGGTATCCACTATGGATCTGTGAGCTACCTACATCCTAATGACGGAATAGAATCTGCGTGGGAACTCAATTCATATTCTGGATTACTTGAATCACGAGATCAACAGTTTTCTCCTAAGATAATTACCAATGCTTCATTTGCTTATACGCTCTCAGATGTGACCAATGTAACTCTTGGTATTAACAATGTGATGAATACTTATCCCGACGAACATAATCATAGTGCTAATGTGAGTGATGGCAATTTTAGATATAGTAGACGAGTGTCACAATTTGGAGTAAGAGGAAGATACTATTTCGCATCCCTGTCGATCAAGATTTAAAGAACTTTCTTCTAAGCTATGAATCAGGACGTATCAACTTGGGAAGAATTAAAAAAAGGGAATCAAGACCAATTTGAAAAACTCTATTATGAGATGTTTGATATACTATATAACTATGGTCTTCGCATCATCAATGATAGAAGTGTCGTCGAGGACGCCATACAAGATGTATTTCTTAACATATGGAAAAAAAGAAAAAACTTGAACATCACCACGTCTGTGAACAATTACCTATTTACTTGTTTGAGACGAGAGATATTATCAGAACTAAAGAGATCAAAATCCGAGTCCTTAGATGCTCAACCTCATCTTTCTCTCAGACTTGCTTCGCCCGAGCCTAATCATACTAATGATACCCAGAGAAGTATTCAATCCGAAATCAACAAATTACCCAATCGTCAGAAGGAAATCATCTATCTGAAGTATAAAGAAAACATGACGTATGAGGAGATTGAACAAATCATGAATATCAATAGAAACTCCTCTTACAAATTGTTGCATAAAGCTATCCATAAACTCAAAGAGTTGGTACGTAAGAAGTAGTTAAACCATCCGAGCCATCATCATCATTAATCTCTGATCTATAAAAGTCTCTCAACGGACGACTATCGCATCTCCTTAGTGAGCAAATAATGTTATAAATATCATCGATCTATCACACTCCTTCAGGTTCAATGACCGTGATACAAGCTTGACAGTTTTACAAAGAGTTACCTTGTCATAAAAACTTGGTGATGCTCTTCCATATTTAAAAATCAAATCTTGAGTTCTTGATGAAGAACAACTGGAAGAGTCCTTGCGTTTCAATTTATAAAATCACATACTTGACTAAAGAACAAAAGAATCAATATAGGGCGGATCTTTTCAGACATTTGGACGGTATCGTTACAGCTCCAATAGCCTATGCACTCTATCAAAAAGGAATACTTCGATATCTTATAGACCAAAAGCAATCGATTCTCCAAGAGCTAGCTAAACACTTTGACGCTAATGAAGGATATCTAAATGTGGCAATCCACACTCTTGCCTCACAAGGTTGGTTGTCGTACGAGATCCACCAAGGTAACGTGGTGTCAATAAGTATTACCCCGCTGAGCAAGGCGGCTTTTGATTTGGTTCCACTGTATAAAGATGTGGTTGAGTTGCTGCAGTTGTCAGGAAAGTATCATAGTCGAAGATTTGAAGTAGAACCATTCAAATTCTTAGATCAGATTTTTCAAAAATTTAAAGAACGCTATGGCCTGATTGATTCTGAATCCGCCGATATCCAAAAGATTCAAGATCAAATCTTAAAACATATCGAGGGGATTATTGTAGGTCCAACGATAGTTGCCTTAGGTATGAGTGGCATGTTTCACAAGTACTTCATGGAGGCATCCTTCAGGCCCGAAGAGTTTCATAATGACTCCGTTAGTTTCGCCAAGTTATTAGACATTTTTGTTTATCTGCGATGGTTTACTAAAAGTAATGGAACCTATAGCTTTACTGACAAGGGTATATTTTATGCCAGACGTGCCAGCGCCTATGGTGTGACTGTGTCCTATATTCCTACTTTTAGGATGGTTGATGAACTCTTATATGGAGATCCTACCATTTTTTGGAATCAAGCACCTGGGTCTAAGGAGATACATGTAGATCGAGAGATGAATGTTTGGGGTAGTGGTGGAGCTCATTCTGCATATTTCAAGGTAGTAGATGACATTATCATTAATTTGTTCAACCAGCCTATCGAGCAGCAACCTAAAGGAATCATAGATATAGGCTGCGGCAATGGGGCTTTTCTTATACATCTATATGACGTAATCGAGCAACGTACTCTCAGAGGAAAACTCTTAGAAGAACATCCCCTCTTCTTAGTAGGTGCTGACTATAATCAAGCGGCTCTCAAGGTTACCAGAAGCAACATCATCCAGGCAGATATATGGGCTAAGCTGATATGGGGGGACATAAGTCAACCCGAACTAATTGCTCAAGATCTCATGGACAATTATGGTATCCAGCTAGGAGAACTGCTCAATGTACGCACCTTCCTCGATCATAATAGGATATGGAGCGATCCCTCAGTACGCACAGCAGATAGAGCCAGTCTTTCAAGAGGTGCATATGCTTATAGAGGTAGATACCTAAGCAATGAGGAAGTAGAAGATAATCTCCGAGAGCACCTATACAAATGGTCCCAGTATGTCCAGAGATATGGTCTCCTCGTCATAGAGCTACATACTATAGCACCCGACCTAACAGCTGCTAACTTAGGTAAGACTGCGGCAACTGCATACAATGCTACTCATGGTTTTTCTGATCAATACATTGTCGAGATTGATGTCTTTCATAAAGTTGCAGCAGAAGTAGGATTATATCCTGATATGAATCATTTCACTAAGTTTCCTAATAACGATCTTGCCAGTGTGAGTATCAACTTGCTCAAACAAAAAACATGAGATAGCAGTGGACGGTGACTTAATAAATCATTGTATTTCCCTACATTAGGTAAGAATCAATAAACCCGTCATGCGCAACCTACTAACACTACTACTCATAGGCTCGATCTGCATCCTGGATGCACAAGATGTTTCGGAGCTATATGAGGGATTAAAATTTAGAAATATAGGTCCCTCCCGGGGAGGTAGATCAGTTGCTTCCTGCGGAGTAATAGGCGATCCGATGACTTATTATATGGGAAGTACAGGTGGAGGTCTTTATAAAACTACGGATGCTGGCATCAGTTGGAATAATATCTCCGACAAGTTCTTTAAGATGGGTTCTGTAGGATCAGTAGCAGTTGCTCCCTCAGATCCTAATGTCATCTATGTCGGTATGGGTGAGCATCCTGTACGTGGCGTAATGACATCTCATGGTGATGGCATATACAAGAGTACTGATGCTGGTAAAACATGGACTCATAAAGGGCTCCCCATGTCGAGACATATCGCCGAGATAAGGATACATCCCACGGACTACAATCTCGTCTACGTAGCCGTGCAAGGCGCACTACATGGACCATCTAACGATAGAGGCATCTACAGATCTCAAGATGGTGGAGATACTTGGCAACAAATTTTTCACATAGACGAAAATACGGGTTGTGCCGATCTATCCATGGATAGCACCAACCCTCGTATCCTATACGCTGGCATGTGGGATCATCGCAGAAGTCCTTGGCAAGTGCGCAGTGGTGGCCCTGGATCAGGACTCTATAAGTCCACAGATGGAGGTGACTCTTGGGAGCCGCTCACTGATGGTTTACCAGAAGACTTAGGCAAAGTAGCTATCGATGTCTCCGCCGCCAATAGCGATGTGGTTTATGCCAATATCGAAGCAAAAGGAGAGAAAGCCGGAGTCTATCGCTCAGACGATGGAGGAGCGAAATGGAGACAAACAACTAAAGATAGAGTCACCGTGGCTCGATCCTGGTATTATATAGAGATATTCGCAGATCCAGCTGATGAAAACACCGTCTACGTCCTTAATGCTCCGATGCTCAAGTCTATCGACGGAGGCAAGACCTTTAAGACTATTCGCAATCCTCATGGGGACCAACATCATCTATGGATCAACCCTAACAATACTGACAACATTATTCTTTCCAATGATGGGGGGGCATGCATTACCTTCAATGGAGGTGATACTTGGAGTAGCCAGCAGAATCAAATGACCATACAGTTTTATAGAGTCATCACAGATCAACGGGTGCCTTATTATGTCTATGGTGGGCAACAGGATAACTCTACTATAGCTGCTGCAAGCCGCAGCAATGGAGGAGGATTAGGATGGAAAGATTGGTATCCTGTGTCAGGTTGTGAAAGCGCTTTTCTGGCTTTTGACGATCCTCAAAATCCTCAAAAAGTATATGGGGGATGCTATCAAGGCAATATATCTGTCTATGATCAAGCCTCTAAGACAACTAAGGATATCATCGCCTACCCCACTGCTGTGTTGGGATGGAATCCGGCTGATATGCGATATAGATTCAACTGGAATGCTCCAATAGTCGCTAATCCATTTGATCCATCAATGATTTATCACTGTGGCAATAAAGTACTGAAGACTACTGATGGTGGACTTAGTTGGGCCGAGATAAGTCCGGATCTTACACGCAATGACCCTTCCAAACATGTAGATGGCGGCACACCCTATACGATAGAAGGGGCTGGTGGAGAGGTTTACAATACCATCAGCTACATGGCGTACTCTCCACATGAAAATGGCACCATGTACACAGGCAGTGACTGTGGCAAAGTATATATCACTCGCAATGAAGGGGCTGACTGGAAAGATATTACTCCTCGAGGATTACCTGAGGCATTGATTAATGCAGTGGACATCTCTGCTCATGATCCAGCGACGGCTTATATAGCGGTAACACGTTATAAGTTTGATGATATGAGACCGATGATATATAAGACTACCAACTATGGTAGTTCTTGGTCCAACATTACCAATGGTATCCCAGATGATATTTTTGTCAGAGTAGTGAGAGAAGATCCAAGAGTGCCTAACCTACTCTATGCTGGTACAGAAAATGGTCTTTATATTTCTTTCAATGGTGGAAAGCAATGGCAGTCGATGTCCTTAAATCTTCCTCCCTGCCCTATTACAGATTTGACTTTTGCAGATAATGATCTTGTGGTCGCCACCAGCGGACGTTCCTTTTGGATATTAGATGATTTAAGCGCCATCCAATCTATTGGGTTAGACGGAGGATCGAGCATATCCTTAATACAACCAAAACCTACATATGCCTTACCCTCAAGTGGTAGGAGAACTGGAGGATTAGGTAAAAATCACTCTGGCGGGGTTAATATAGATTACTACCTCCCTATGGAGATAGATAGTGGCGAATTAACCTTGGAGTTATATAATTCAGGTGGAGTTCTGGTTCGTTCCTTCTCCAACATTAAAGAAAAAATTAAAAAACACTCTGGATCCAAGAGTCCCGAAAAAACGCTTAGCACCAATCAAGGCGTCAACCGATTCAACTGGAACCTTACCAAGGAAGCGCTTCCAAGTGTTCAAGATGTCTTCATGTTGGGTAGTTATAGGGGAGTTCATGTATCTCCTGGAACGTATCGGGCTGTCCTCATCTCTCAAGATCAACAAAGTGAAGTGCCCCTAACGGTCATTGCTGACCCTAACTTGGATGTAGCAGAGGCCGATTATGTAGAAAGAGAGGCTTTTATCGATGATGTAGCAGCGACGTATCATGAGGTCATAAAATCTGTACAATCGTTTATCTCTGTCAAAAATCAGTTATCGCAACGTCAAAAAGTCTTAGCCGACATGCCCAAAGCCAAAGAGCTGCATGACTCAGGAAAAGCATTGATGAAAGATATACAAGCGTGGGAATCTAAACTCATCCAGAGAGATCAAAAAACTTTTCAGGATGTCATTAACTTTCCTAATCGTCTGAATGCAGAACTGGCCAATCTCATATCTCGCACCTCAGGTCACGATCCAAGAATCACTGCAGGAGCAACAGAACGCAAAGCTGATCTCATGGCAGAATGGGCACAGATCAAATCAGAGATGAAAGCCCTGATAGAAAATCAGATAGCTCAATATAGTAAAGGATATAAGGAGCTCAATCTTGACGCATTAATCATTGATTAATTTTTAAACTATATGAACAAGCTACAAATCGTCTTCAGTTTACTCATCGCTACTATGGTGGCGGGCCTAGTAGCCTGGGGAGGTTCTCATACGGGGCAAACTTATGAAGGGCTCCCCATATTTGCCTTATGTGTGGGCTTATCCTTTGTGATTAATTG
>CAZJHC010000205.1:0-6835 GCA_964545645.1 uncultured Saprospiraceae bacterium | reverse complement strand
GGGTATAAGTTGGTCATGGGAGATTGATAATCCCTATATATTAAAAATGCGCATCAGTTATCAAAGAGTCAGTATACAACAATATTGGCTTTATTTTCTGCAAGAAACTTGGGATCATTGATGTGTGCTTTTCAGATCTGCTCCTAGCGGGTAAATAACTTGAATATTATAGATTACAACTTTAGTATTGAAAGTATATCCTTGTTATACAGATTAAGTTGATCTGTACTTTATTAAAAAATCTCACCTTCTTTTTACGTCCTTTTACTAATTAGGCACTCTTAATAGTGAGTCAAACAACAAATTACTAAATGGAGCTGCATTATGACATAGTAGAATTAGTGCTTCGGGTAAAGCGAAAAGATCAGCTTGCCATGAAGTTGCTTTATGAAAAATCTGCTAAAGCAATGTTTAGTTTGAGTTTACGAATTACTAACAATGTAGAAGACTCAAAGGATGTAATACAGGAGGCGTATTTAGTTTCTTTCAACAAAATAAATACTCTGTCCGAACCAAAAAAATATTATGGATGGTTGAAACAGATTGTTGTCAATGCCAGTATTAAAGTGGCTAAATCTAAGATGTATTATCACGAATTGGATGATTCAGTTATGATAGAGGAGTCTTTTCATACGCCTAAAGGAAATATATCTTCAAAAGTATTGGATGAAGCCATTAAAGCTTTGCCCAATGGATGTAGAGAGGTTCTAACATTATATCTGTTAGAAGGGTATAAGCATAAAGAAGTGGCAGATTTCCTCGAGATCAAAGTCTCTACGTCTAAAAGTCAATATAGCTATGCTTTAAAGTTGTTACGACAGAATCTTGAAAAATATGATAAATGAATGATTTTGAAAAATTTATAAAGTCTCAAAAAGAGGCAATGGATACCGATGACTTCACATTGGAAATCTGGGAGAGTATAGACAAAGAGTTGCCCAAAGTGGCCAAGACTAAAGTGGTTTCAATCAGATGGATATCAACGGTGGCTGCTGCCGTTTTGATAATGATTTTAATCGGTAAAGTGAATTATAATGAGCGTCTTAATCCAGTCAAGTATTTAGAACAGAATGGGATTAATAGTGCGCATTATGTGGCCTCTATGGATGAAAAGATGAGCGTCTTGAAAAGGTTACAAATACCTGTAAATCAAAAATTACATTTTGAAGATATATTAAGTCAATTGGATAATCTGGATAAAGAATACTTAGAGTATATCGAGTATATCAAACAAAACGGATATCAAGAACATGTAGGTGAACGAATTCTACAATATTATAATACTAAAATCATGATGCTTGATAAGATACAGCATCAAATCAAAGAAATTAATTATTATGAACAACGATATAACAAAAAGAACGAGACTACTCCGCTATTCCTGTAATCTATTTGTAATGCTCTGTTTTGTTCATTTGGGCTTTACTCAAACGATCAATAGGCAATACATAAAAGAGATCAATATATCACCTGGGTCGACCATTGATATCAAGGCCCCTGGAGATATTCCTTTTCAGTTCGATGGTAAAATAAAAGTAAATACAACTAATGGCTATGCCTTAGAACCTCGATCCAATGAAGGGGTAGCGGCCTTTACAGCGAATATTTTAAATATTAGGACGAGTTCTACTAATGTCTTGAAACAAATAGTGACAGTCAAGATTATTCCTAATTCAAGGTATATGAAAGATGCAGAATCTCTGGCGAATGCCCTTGAGGCTTATATAGTCCACAAAGGGAATACTTATGAAGTAGATAACAATTTGAATATTGAAGAAATAATCTGTAAAAACGGATTTTTCACTGGCACTAAAAATATCATTAAACTCAAGGATGGTAATGGTTATAATATCCGAGGCATAGAAATATCGTCTGAAGTAATGGTTCCCCAGGACGCATCATTATCTGTAAAGTCTAAATATATAGATGTGAGCATCGATGATCATAATGGAACAATTTATCTGGATTCAGACAACTGTGATGTGGAATTAAATGACGTATCTACTTTAGATGGGGTATTCAACTCTTGCTCTATTGGATTTAATAGCATAGATACTGGGGCCATTGTTGCCTTCAACTCTAAGATATTTGGAAAGACTGTGAACTACCTAAACCTTGGAGTAAAAGAAAAAAATGTTGAAGAGTCATTATTTGATAACCCAAGAAAAGGATCACTTTCTACATATACAATAGAATCCGTAGGAACTATGAAGGTAATAGAGACTACTAGTGACGAGTTTAATCTTAGAAGTCTTGGTTCCTTAGATGTGGAATCATCCCGATTTAGTAATTATAATATTGAGAACTTAAATAATTCTCTTGCGATTAAAGCTCAAAATGGAAACATATCAATTTCTAACCTTGCCAAAGATGTTGACATGGTCGATATAGATAATGAGGTGAGTACTATTGAACTTGGTGTACAGCAATTAGAGAATTACGAACTCCGTTTTCCTGAGTTAAAGTTTACAGAAAAAAGCATACCTGCTTCTGTCAAAAATATGTCAGAAGGAATTTTCACCTTTGTTAAAGGAAATGCAAAAAATCAAAGTCTCATCTCCATCAGTTGTATCAACTGTAAAATCGATATTAAAGACTAAGCACGGTATCCACGTACATCGTTTTTAACAAACACATTTATTTTATAAATAGCTGATATATATCAGCAGTAAACTCAATTATCATGAAGTTAGCACAATTTTCATCTAGCATCCTATTGCTCTTATGTTTCCATTTTTGCAACGCACAAATCAAAATCGATAGTGCCGAACTCTCAACTAAGCTCCAAAAAATCCAGGACATTGGGTTTTTACCAGGTTTTGCTGTAGCAGTTGTTAACGCTGATGGAGTACTCTATCAACAAGGATTTGGATATTCAGATATCCAATCTAAAAAACCATTTACGGCACATTCTTTACAAAATGTAGGGTCTATTTCTAAAACATTGACAGGAGTATGTTTAATGAGACTTATAGAAGACGGTAAGTTAAGTTTGAATACTCCAATTAATAAATATTTGCCATCGCCAATTTACAATCCATATCACTCCAAAGTTCCGATAACAATTGAACATTTAGCGACTCATACTTCATCTATAATAGATCCTGAAGACTATGAGCGGACTTATGTTTTATCTAAGAAAATTACTTTGACAGAAGATGAGATCCCTAAGGATTTGAGAGAATATATCTCAGTATATAATACAAACAAATCGATGCCAGTCATTGATTTTATTGAAAATATGGTTCATCCATTAGGCAAATGGTATTCTAAGAAAAACTTTAGTAAGAAAAGACCAGGATCCGAATACAACTATAGTAATATGGGAGCAGCGATCGCAGGATATATCATAGAGCAAGTATCTGGTAAAACTTATGAAGAATTTACTAAAGAGTTAATTTTAAATCCTTTACGAATGAATCATACTGCTTGGAGTCACGATGACATTGATAGTTCAGAGTTTGTGTCATTATATCTCAGTAATAATAGTCAGTTCCCTAAGTATTCGTTGATTTCTTATGCTGATGGAGGAATGATTTCGAACGTACATGATATGGCTATTTACTTTTCAAAATTAATAAGCGGATATGCAGGGTCAGCAATTGGATTGCTCAGTAGTGAAAGCATCCGTAATATGATGAATTTGAAGTCTATAACCGAGGATAGAACATCAGGGGTGTTTTGGCAGAAAATTGGTAAGAAACATATTGGCCATACTGGTGGAGATCCGGGAATTATGACATTTATGACATTTGATCCTGAAACCGGTTATGGGTATGTGATTTTTACTAATAAATCAGATAATGATGGAGATGGTTATAATCAAATGGTCCATACTTGGATTACCTTACAAGAATACATGAGAGATATAAATGCCTCAAGTTTATAAGTTTTAAGAACTAAGAAGAAAAGATATTAGCGCCTTGAAATCATTATTAAAGTGTTTTGAGATTGATTGGATTCAACTAATAATAGTTGAATCCAATCAAGTTTACGCTCCAATAGCAGGCCATAAGCAGTAATAATGACAGGGTATTGATTATCATCCAAAATCGATCGACGCTCACAGTAGTATTCCATAACCTGTAAACTTCCATAGGGTAGAATATAAAGACAAAAGCACCAGCTGTCGTTAGTAATAGGCCAATTCTATATACCCATGGAGTACCAGTAGTTAAGGATATATCAAAACCATATCCTATCAAGAGTAAGCCAAATCCAATAATGAGTGCTGAGCTTGATAAGGTCATGATAGATCTCCAACGTATACTGCGTTTGGCTCTCTTAAGTAGTATGACGGGCCTGATGATCAAACCGATCAATAATCCAACTAATGCCATAATCGTACAGATCCTAAGCGTGATGGCCGATTCATACCAGTTGATTTTTTCGAAGCTCCAATAAATACGCTCATTCATATAAGTTTCACCTTCGACGAATGAAAAACCTATTGTTCTGTTACCATCTAATGCTCTATAGGTATCATTGTCAACTGGCTCATACATTGTTCCTGCAAAGGATAATATTCCCTCTCCTTCATGTTGGACAACAGGTTCATTAATCCCAAACAACATCTGACCTCGTTCAAAAGTAGATTTGGTCACCGTCGTATTCTGATATCGTCCTGCATAATGTTCAGCTTGCTTGACAGCTTGATCTATGGCTACGGTGTTGGTGTCTGAAGAGTCCTTTTTAGGGACTAGTTCATTGAGTACACTATAGATTACTCTGAATGCATAGGCGGCGTTTTCCTCGCCACCACTTTCAGACATAAACAAACCAATATTGAGTTCTGGAAATAAGATATAGTATGAACCAAAGCCATCAATTCCTCCACCATGATTATACCCGCTATAACCTCGATAGCGTTCGATCATCATGCCATAACTCATAGATTCATAGTCATGATTGGGTTTGACATGAGCAGTGGCCATTAGTTCAAAGGACTCTTGACTTATAATGGGACTACCATCTACCTGTCCGCTGTCGAGGATCATACTCATAAACTTAGCCATATCAGCTCCCGTAGTGTTTAGATTGGAGGCAGCTGGATTGACCAAGAACAAGCGTTGGCGAGTTTCAAAACCTTCATTCCAGTAATACGGTTGCACAGGATGTGCTATTGGATGATCGGTGGTATGCTGATACACCGTAGATTGATTCATCCCTACTGGCTCGAGTATATACTTTGCAATATAATCTTCATACTTCATTCCAGACATTTTTTCGATTAGTAGGCCGAGGATACCATATGCTTTATTGGAGTAGTAGAACACCTCGCCAGGTTTGAAGACTTGATTGCTTATGGAGCAGCTAACAAAAGAGTCAAGTGTTTTTTCTTCTGTGGCTCTTTGACATACTCTAAAGCCTGATGTTTCCATGCCGGCCGTATGAGTCAGTAGGTGGTGTATCGTAAAGGAATATGGCGCCTGCCACGGGTAGTCCTCTTGAGGAAGATATGTTCTGATATCAGCATGTAGATCCAGCTTGCCCTGTTCTACGAGTTGCATGATCGCAATAGCGGTAAAAGTCTTGGTGATAGACGCAACTCGAAATTGTGAGGTTTCTGGATTAATCTTTTTATCAGCCTCTATATTCTGATAACCGATACCTCGATGATAGAACAACTGTCCATCCTTGACCATGGAGAATACGGCTCCAGGTATATTGAATTGCTGTTGAAAAGAATCTATCCTCTGATCAATTAAGTTAATCAGTTGTAGACTATCTATAGTTTTCAGTTGAGCACTTGCGATCAAGCTGCATGTCAGGAATAATAAGGATATGAAGTATTTCATGTTTTTCTTTTTTTGTTCGAGCTTTTGGCTGATTCTTAGCTTTCAAAATTTTGAGTCATAGTTTGATCATCGATACTGACGCTGATGTTATAGATCCCATGTGGGTGGTGCCCCCTTTTCCATTTGAAGTTGTTCCATCCCTTGCGCAGTTTTTTATCAATGATAGTGGTAACCTTTTCCCCATTTTCATCACTGATTAGAATAGTTACATGGCTTTGATTCTCAGGAATCAATACCCCAAACTCAAGACCCCAGTTTTTATCTTCGAACCACATCATAGATTGTTCAGGAAGGTTACCGGTGAGGTTTCTATCAAAATTTTTCTTTCCGAACCATGATCTTCCGAACCATGACCTTCCGAACCATCTTTTAAGAAAAGACCTTTTGGTGATCTTAAAGTCTCTATGATCATGTATTGAATTTCTCAATGTGTCATATCGGATATCCTCGTCATTTGTCAGTGTGAATATCAGTGAGTTGTTTCCATCACTGTCATCAATGATAACTGCTGGATCAGCATATTCGGGAGTATTCTTCATGTTGATCTTATTCGTGACATAGAGCCAAGTGATATACTCTTCATCCTGTGTTGCCAAATGTTCTATATATGGATGATTTTTATTAATGGACAGTGTAGGATCGAGAGTTATTTCATAAGATTGTTTTTGAGATTGAGCTGAGAGTTGATTGGATGCTCCTATGGAGAGGATAATAAGAAGTGCGAGATGTTTCATGATGATATATATTTTTTCTTGTGAATAAATGATACTTCAAATGTATGGTCGTCATAGGCTCAATAATTAGGATACAGCCAGAAGGGTGTTTGCGTTGGATAGAAGTAGAAAATGACCGTCACCTGTCATTCTCATACTGCGATTGATACGTTCATCATGCGCTATTGCATATTTATGGGTTGTTCCAGTGTATGCGAATGGAGATGACAAGGATCTACTTATTCTTCATTAACTTGTAAGTTGGCATGAGGCTACCGCAGCAACATAGAACGATCGATTTTCACAATATGATGAGGTTTAATA